>JACDAM010000255.1 GCA_013695435.1 Burkholderiales bacterium
CGGCGAGACCAGATAGCCCAGCCGAGCGGACTTGGGCTCACGATGTATAGGGTATCGGAGTGGCTGAAAAGTCCGAACCCCTATCTGATGCTGCTCGGCATCACATTGTTTCTGGGCTTTTGGTACATCGCGGTGGAAGTCTTGCGGCTGCCGCGTTTCGAGGACATGCCGGGGCTCACTACGGTGGTGAAGGAATGGGTGAGCAAAGATCCGACGTACGGTCTCTCCCTCTACATTCCGGAATATTACGAGCACATCTGGGTGAGTGTTCGCAGGGTCGCGATCTCGTTCCTGCTCGCGACTGCGCTTGGAGTTCCGTTAGGCCTGTTTCTGGGCTGGTCAAAAACCTTTCGCGATTACGTGTTCCCGCTTTTCGAGGTGCTACGGCCGATTCCGATTCTGGCCTGGGTGCCGCTTTCCATCATCATGTTTATCGGCACCGAAACCCCGGTCATCTTTCTTACATTCCTGGCCTCGTTCTTTGCTACTGCGCTCAACACGATGCTGGGCGTGGAATCGATTGACGAATCTTATACCCGCGCAGCGTACTGCCTCGGGGCGAGTCGCTGGCAGACATTCCGCCAGGTCATCGTTCCGGGCGCCATGCCATTCATCTTTACCGGGCTGCAGATTTCAATCGGGGTAGCCTGGTTCTCCCTCGTCGCGGCAGAAATGGTCTCGGGACAGTTTGGCCTCGGTTACGTAATCAACACTTCATATACAATGGTGCGCTATCCAACCATCGTGATCGGCATGATCACGCTCGGCGCAGTCGGCTACATCACGAGCGCGATGGTGCGCTTTGCAGGAGATTACATGATGCAGTGGCGCCTTCGTGAGCTGGCATTGGGGAACCGGTGATGCAGGCACAACGCTTGGATCCAGTCACTTCGCGGGTGGCGACTTCCTCTTCCGCGAGGCTAGGTGCTATTCGCATCGACGATGTGGTCAAGATCTATGATCCTGAGGGCGCGGCGGTGATGGCGGTCGATCACTGCTCACTCGATATCGGCGCTGGCGAGATCTGCATGATCGTAGGACCTTCGGGCTGCGGCAAAACCACGCTGTTAAACGCCATCGCTGGATTCCACAGTATCAGCTCTGGAAGCATCCATATGGACGGCGAGTTGCTGTGCGGACCTGGCAAGCCGAAAGCTGAACCCGGTTCCGACCGAATCGTGGTGTTTCAGAACGGCGCCCTGTTTCCATGGAAAACTAACTTGGAAAATGTCGCGTTCGGCCCTCTAATGCAAGGCAAGCTAAGCAAAAAGGAGGTGAATGACAAAGCCCGCAGCATGATGGCCGATGCCGGGCTCTCAGGGTCTGAACACAATTACCCGGGGGAAGTGTCTTCGGGACTGCGGCGCCGGGTTGAGATCGTGCGGGCATTGATGAACAACCCAAAGGTATTGTTATTCGACGAACCATACCGCGCCCTGGATTCGCTTACTAAATCCGTCATGCACGAGGCCCTGCTCGAGATTTATTACAAAAACCGGGTCACCATCTTCTTCATCACACACGATCTGGAAGAAGCGATTTTTCTCGGCCATCGTCTTGTCATCATGACCACACGTCCGTGCAAGCCGAAAAAGCTGCTGGAAGTGGATATCCCCCACCCGCGCGATTACAGCGTGCTGACCAGCAAGCGTTTTCGCGAGTTGATAGATGAAACCACCGACGCGGTTCACGAAGAGGCGCTCAAAGCTTTTCAACTGGGCGAGAAGGAGGGTTAACAGATGGCAGGCGGATTAGCACCCAAGCACGAAGGCGGAAGTGTCGCTCGCGCCGTCTTTTCCATCGTTGCTTTTCTAGTCTTGTGGGAAATTGGCTCGCGTTCGAAAGAGTGGTTCGGCTTCCCATTTCCCTGGATCGGTCAAGTGCCCGCGCCGACCGCGGTCGTGGCTGTATGGTTCGGCCTGCTCGGCGATTCTGGATACTGGCAAAGCTGGTACCTGAGCCTCCTTCGAGTGCTGGGGGGATTTACCATGGCGATGGTAGTCGGCATTCCGTTCGGCCTCGCAATGGCAGTGAGCCGCGGCTTCCATGGCGTCGCCTTCCCTGTCTTTGAAGTGTTAAGGCCGATCCCACCGCTCGCATGGGTCCCCGCCGCCATCATCTTTTGGCCTACGGCGGAGCTCTCGATCGCCTTTGTCACATTTTTGGGGGCTTTCTTTACTGTTGTGATAAACGTGCTCGGTGGAGCGAAATCGATCGATGGGCGCTATTTCCAGTCGGCTCAAGCGATGGGCGCCTCACAATGGGACATCTTCCGCCGCGTTGTGCTCCCAGGATCGCTGCCATCCATCGTGGTGGGCGCGGCGGTCGGGATGGGAATCACCTGGGAGGTGGTAGTCGCCGCCGAAATGATTTCCGGGGGAGGAGGACAGTCGGGTTCTGGCGGCGGTTTAGGATTTTTCATCTGGAATTCGTATGTCGGCGGTTCCTATGAGCAAATCGTCGTTGGCATGATCAGCATCGGTATCGCGGGCTACATCTGTAGCGAGCTGCTGCGCATGTTCGGTGGCCTATTCACCCCGTGGCTGCGCCGTTAGCAGTGCTACAACTCGTTAATTGTTTCGGAGGCTAGTGTGGTCAGCGCATTGAAAGTTTCAGTCGCAATGCTGGCGTTGGCGTGGACCGCCATCGTGCAAACGGCCATTGCAGCAGAACCGGTCAAGCTAACCGTGGGGTATCTCCATGAGACCAAGGTCATCGACATCGACAAAGCGCCAGCTGGCGCTATCGATGACACCGTCGCCCGCAAAGTGGCCAAGGACGCAGGCGCTCCACTGCCCCTCGGTACCATCAAGGCGCAGGACGTCGCGAAAGCGCCGAAGTAGTGCTGCTAAGATCTTCAAACTGAATCTATCCGGACAAAACATGGCAAATCCCGCAACTCAGACGCAGGCCGCCAGTGCAAAGGCAGCGGCAGTCGCGCAACAGCAGGTCGAGGCCGGACAAATTGAAGTCAAGAACGTTTCCAAGTCCTATGGCGGCGCCCATCTCAAGAAAGATGTCGTAACAGATTGTTCGTTTACCGTTGAGCGCGGCAAGCTCACCGTGATGATCGGCCCCTCCGGGTGCGGCAAGAGCACCCTGATTCGGTTGCTTGCTGGTTTTGAAAAACCTACCAGCGGCAGCATTGCTCTGGATGGGAAACCGGTTACCGGCCCTAGCCGTGACCGGTTGGTGGTGTTCCAGGAGAGTGCGCTTTTCCCGTGGATGACTACCTACGACAACATCATGTACGGCCCGAGAGCGCGGGGCGAGGCCACGAGCGAGGCGCGGAACATGGCCGAGTTCCTGCTGGACAAGGTGGGCCTCAAGGCATTCCGGAAAAAGTATCCGCCGCAGCTCTCTGGCGGCATGCAGCGAAGGGCGGAGCTCGCGCGCGCGATGATTAACAATCCCCGGATCATGATTCTCGACGAGCCTTTTAGAGGCCTTGATGACATGTCGAAGAAACTCATGTGGGAATACTACGGTGGGTTGTATGAGGAATCCCGGCGCACCAATTTTTTCGTTACCACCGATATCGATGAGGCGATTTTCCTCGCCGACCGGATACTCATCATGACGAATATTCCGACGCGCGTGCGGACGACATTGGAAGTAAACGTGCCGCGCCCGCGCAAGCTTGTCGACCTCGTCGAAAACGATCGGGCGAATGAAGTAAAAATGCAAGCGCTATCGTTGCTGCACGAAGAGGCCATGAAATCGTTCGCGGGCGGCAGCAAGGCCGCAGCCGATTTTGTCGAGGCTTATTCGAAGCGCGGCGTGAAATGACAAGGCAATGAAATGGCTGCTCGCGCGCGAAATGGTGGTTGGCTTGGCTGTCCTCGGGGCGGTGTTATCACTACTGGCGTCGGTACTTCAGTCCAAACACAAGGTCAGCGAAGAAACAGCAAAGCGCATCAATCTGACTGGTTACTTCCTTATGGGAATTAGCATTGTACTTTTCATTGTTTCCGGGCTCGTCTCTTCGGCAACCTAAATTCTGCATCTTTAATCGTCAACCTTACTTCTGCATATATGACCGCAACGATTATTGACGGCGTCGCCGTCGCCAAACAGGTTAGAGCAGACATCAAGACTCGCGTAGTGCGACTGAAGACGCTTGGGGTCGTGCCGGGGCTTGCGGTTGTCATCATAGGAGACAATCCGGCGTCCAGGGCCTACGTGGGCAAAAAGATCACGGCTTGCGCCGAAGTCGGCGTGCTCTCCGAAGTCCACGAGTTCCCAACCGACGCCGACCAGGGCAAGGTGCTTGCCCGGATCGCCGCGCTCAACATCAATCCGGAAATCCACGGAATGATCGTCCAGCTTCCGCTGCCATCGCATCTCGATATGCGCCGGGTTCTCGAGGCGATTGCCCAAGATAAGGACGTGGATGGATTTAATCAGTACAACGTTGGCGGATTGATGATCGGCAACTCCGTATTTCCGCCGTGCACCCCTCTGGGAGTACAACTGCTACTTGAGTATTCGAAGATACAGATTGCTGGACAGAATGTCGTGGTAGTGGGGGCAAGCAATATCGTCGGCAAACCGATGGCGCTCATGCTGCTGCAAAAGGAAGCCACGGTCAGTTTATGTCACGTCAAAACACGAGACTTGGCGCAGTTTACGATCCTCGCGGATATTCTTGTGGTTGCTGCCGGTAGGCCTAATCTCATCAACGCATCTATGGTCAAAACCGGCGCGGTCGTGATCGATGTCGGGATCAATCGGCTGCCGGACGGGAGGTTGGTGGGCGACGTCGATTTCGAGGCGGTGAAGGAAAAAGCCTCTTATATCACTCCGGTTCCCGGCGGAGTTGGGCCGATGACTGTCAGTATGCTGATCTGGAACACGGTGCAGGCGGCTGAGCGTCAGGCGGCAAAGGCGAGTGAGTGGGGTCGGGCGACCAGCGTCATGCAGCCTGCGCTCGTCTGATGTGCAAGCCCCCGACCGCGAGATCGAACTTTCGAAGGTACCAGGCGGGCAAGTAAAATTGCCACCCCTTGCCTTGAATGGTGTAAGCCTCGGTAGTGCAAATTGACGTCACCCCTTATGTCGACAACAGCGCCAATCAAACTCGATACCCGCAATTTGAAAAAAGCCAGCGGCAAACGCAAAGGCCGCATCACCGATGCGCGTTCGCGCGAGGAAATCAAAGCCTTGCTTGGGAACGAGTCCCGGCAGCGTGATTTGTTGATTGAGCACCTGCACAAGATTCAAGACCGCTACGGCCATATTTCCGCAGGACATATTGTTGCGCTTGCGGAAGAAATGAAGCTTGCGATGACCGAAGTCTACGAGGTCGCAACCTTTTATCATCACTTCGATGTGATCAAAGAAGGCGACAAGGCGCCGCCTGAAATCACGGTTCGCGTTTGCGATTCGCTCTCGTGCGAGCTCGCCGGAGCGAAAAACCTCTTTCACGCCCTGCAACAACAGGCGGGGAACAATGTGAGGGTGATCACGGCGCCATGCGTGGGAAGGTGTGAATCGGCGCCAGTGGCGGTGGTCGGGCAGAACCCGATCGATCGCGCCGATTTCGCTCGCGTGCAATTGGCGCTCACCAGGAAAGCGGTCAAGGCTCCGGTCGCCCCCTACATCGATTACCGGCAATACCGGGAACAAGGTGGGTATCGAACTCTGGTCGAATGCGTGTCCGGCAAGCGGCAGAAAGAAGACGTGATCAAGACGCTCGAAGATTCCGCGCTGCGAGGATTGGGGGGCGCGGGTTTTCCGGCGGGCCGTAAGTGGCGCATCGTCCGCGCCGAGCCGGCCCCGAGGCTTATGGCGATCAACATTGACGAAGGCGAGCCCGGGACCTTCAAGGATCGCTGGTATCTGGAGCGCGACCCGCACCGTTTTCTCGAAGGCATGCTGATCGCGGCCTGGGCGGTGGGAATCGACGAGATCTACATCTATCTGCGCGACGAATATGCGGGTTGCCGGCAGATTCTGGAAAAAGAGCTTATCGCGCTGCAACCCGATCCGCCCTGTCAACTGCCGAAGATTTACCTCCGCCGCGGCGCTGGCGCCTACATCTGCGGAGAAGAGTCAGCGATGATCGAATCCATTGAGGGCAAGCGGGGAATGCCGAGGCTTCGTCCCCCCTACCTCGCGCAAGTGGGGCTGTTCAACCGGCCGACTCTCGAGCACAACATGGAAACGTTGCACTGGGTGCGCGACATTCTTGAAAAAGGTGCGGCATGGTTTTCCGCGCAGGGACGCAACGGGCGCAAGGGACTGCGCTCTTTTTCAGTGAGCGGACGAATACAGAAGCCAGGCGTCCATCTCGCGCCGGCGGGAATCACCATGCGCGAGTTGGTTGACGAATATTGCGGTGGAATGCTTCCGGGTCATACCTTCTACGCGTATTTGCCGGGCGGCGCATCAGGGGGAATACTCCCCGCGAGCATGGGCGACATTCCGCTCGACTTCGACACACTCAACCCGCATGGTTGTTTTATCGGCTCCGCGGCGGTGATGATCCTGTCGGACCAGGACCGGGCCAGAGATGCAGCGGTCAACGTCATGCGCTTTTTCGAGGACGAGTCATGCGGCAAGTGCACTCCCTGCCGGGTGGGCACTTCGAAAGCGGTCAAGCTCATGCAGGAAAAACGCTGGAACCGTGAGCTGCTCGAAGAACTCTCAACTGCAATGGCGGATGCTTCCATCTGCGGTCTCGGCCAGGCGGCGCCCAATCCAATCCGCTGCGTGCTGAAATATTTTTCTCACGAGGTGACCACGCATCCTCAGGCGCGGCACGACAAAGGATCTGCTTTTTGATGATGACCCAAGAGTAAGTATGAACGCTCCAATCGAAGCCGTGGTAAAACCTCAAGTCGTCGAATTCGAACTGAACGGCAGGACGATATCCGGTTTCAGCGACGAGACCATCATCGAGGCGGCGAAGCGTCACGGTGTCAAGATTCCGCACCTGTGCTATCTCAAAGGCTATCGTCCTGACGGCAATTGCCGCGCGTGCATGGTGGAAATCAAGGGCGAACGTGTACTCGCTCCGTCGTGCTGCCGCGCCCCCACCGCTGGAATGGAAGTGTTTTCTGAAAACGAGCGCGCACGCACCTCGCAGAAAATGGTGCTGGAACTCCTGCTTTCTGACATGCCGGCGTCGAAGCACACTTTGAATTCGGAGCTGGATGACTGGGCGAAAGAACTCAAGCTTGGCCAGCCGCGGTTTGCTCCTCGCGACAATCCTCCACCAGACATTTCTCACCCGGCGATCGCGGTCAATCTCGAATCGTGCATTCAATGCACTCGCTGCGTTCGCGCTTGCCGCGAAGTGCAAGTAAACGACGTGATCGGCTACGCGTTTCGCGGGCACCACTCGGAAATCGTCTTCGACTTGGGCGATCCAATGGGCACTAGCACTTGTGTCGCCTGCGGCGAATGTGTGCAAGCGTGTCCGACCGGGGCGCTGATGCCTGCGCGAGGTGTGGGCATGATCGAGCCCGACAAGAAAGTTGATTCGCTCTGTCCGTATTGCGGCGTCGGTTGCCATCTGACCTATCACATCAAGGACAACAAAATCCTGCATGTCGAAGGCCGCGATGGCCCGGCCAACCACAATCGGCTATGCGTGAAAGGCCGCTATGGCTTCGACTACGTGCACCACAAACAGCGCCTGACCAAGCCGCTGATCCGCAAGGCCGGCGCGGAGAAAACGGGCGATTTCACGATGGATCCGGACCACGCCAGCGCCGTATTTCGCGAGGCCAGTTGGGAAGAGGCGCTCGAAGTGGCGGTATCCGGGCTCAAGAGAATCCGCGACGAAAAAGGTTCGCAGGCGCTCGCCGGTTTCGGCTCGGCGAAAGGCAGCAACGAGGAAGCCTATCTGTTCCAGAAGCTCGTGCGCACGGGATTCGGCACCAACAACGTGGATCATTGCACCCGGCTTTGCCACGCTTCGAGTGTTGCAGCCTTGCTCGAAGGAATAGGCTCGGGCGCGGTATCGAACCAGGTGTCGGACGTGCTGAAAGCGGAAGTGATTTTCATCATTGGCGCCAATCCCACAGTCAATCATCCGGTTGCTGCGACCTTTATCAAGAACGCGGTGAAAAACGGGGCTACGCTGATCGTCGTCGATCCCCGGCGCTTCGAGTTGGCGCGCTTGGCGACCCATTATCTGCAACTCAAACCCGATACCGACATCGCGTTTCTGAACGCGATGATGCACACGATTATCAGCGAGGGCTGGGTGAATGAAGACTTCATCGCCAAGCGCACGCTAGACTTCGAAGCGCTAAAAGCCAACGTCGCCCCCTACAGCGCGGAGGCTATGGCACCGATTTGCGGTGTGCCCGCGGCAACGATCAGAGAAGTCGCGCGGCTGTACGCATGCTCCAAAGGGTCGATGATTATGTGGGGCATGGGCATCTCGCAACACGTGCACGGCACCGACAATGCGCGCTGCTTGATCGCACTGTGCCTGATGACTGGGCAGGTCGGGCGTCCCGGATCGGGATTACATCCCCTTCGGGGGCAGAACAACGTGCAAGGCGCCTCCGACGCGGGGCTAATCCCGATGGTGTTTCCCGATTATCAGCGGGTGGACGATCAGAATGTACGCAGCGCTTTTGAAAAGCTGTGGGGCGCCAAGCTCGATCCTAAACCGGGTCTGACCGTGGTTGAAATTATGGACGCGGTACACGCGGGCAGGCTCCACGGCATGTATATCATGGGCGAGAACCCGGCGATGTCCGATCCCGACGTCGAGCATGCTCGGGCGGCGCTCGCTAGACTCGAGATGCTCGTGGTGCAGGACATATTCCTTACCGAAACCGCTTACCTTGCCGACGTCATTCTCCCGGCCTCGGCGTTCCCTGAGAAAACCGGCACCTTCACCAACACCGATCGCATGGTGCAGTTGGGACGCAAAGCACTCGAAATGCCGGGCGATGCGCGGCAGGACTTGTGGATCATCCAGGAAGTGGCGAGACGCCTGGGACTTAACTGGAACTATCAAGGCCCCGATAGCGGAGTCGCGCAAGTGTTCAACGAAATGCGCCGCGCCATGCCGAGCATCGCCGGCATCACTTGGGAGCGCTTGCAAAGCGAAGGCTCGGTAACCTTTCCGTGCGAGAACGAGGGGGATCCGGGACAGCCGGTTGTTTTCACTTACGATTTCCCGACTGAGACCGGCCGCGCCCGGTTTGTGCCAGCAGATATCGGGCCCGCCAACGAGCAGCCAGACAACGAATATCCAATGGTGCTAATTACCGGCCGCCAGCTTGAACATTGGCACACCGGAAGCATGACGCGCCGCGCCGGCGTGCTGGATGCGATTGAGCCGCAAGCTATCGCCTCATTGCACACGGTCGATTTAGAGCGCATCGGCGCCAAGCCTGGAGGTGTGATTACCGTCGAATCGCGGCGTGGCAAGATCACCCTGTACGTGCGTCAGTTCGATGGCATACCGGTGGGTACAGTTTTCGTTCCATTTTGCTATTACGAGGCGGCCGCTAACTTGCTCACCAATCCGGCGCTCGATCCCGTCGGCAAGATTCCCGAGTTCAAATATTGCGCGGTGCGGGTGACCGCGGGTGGTGAACTGAATCCAGTTTCGAGTTTTGGCGGCGGGCAGATCTTGGAGGCTTTGACTGCTGAACCAAGATAGATTTATATCCGCTGTTAGTGATCCTTCAGAAGGAAGCCCTTATGCCATCCGATATCGAAATAGCCCAGAAAGCCAAAATGCAGCGCATCGCCGCGATTGCCAAAGACCGGCTCGGCATCAGCGACGAGCATCTCGAACCCTATGGCCATTACAAAGCCAAGCTGTCTCTCGATTACGTCGACAGCCTGAAGGACAAGCCCGACGGCAAGCTGATTCTGGTGACGGCGATCAGCCCGACACCGGCCGGCGAAGGCAAAACGACGACGACGGTGGGGCTGGGCGATGCGTTGAACAAGATCGGCAAGAGGGCCGTGATATGTCTGCGCGAACCGAGCCTGGGGCCGGTATTCGGCATGAAGGGCGGCGCGGCCGGCGGCGGCTATGCGCAGGTTGTGCCGATGGAAGACATCAACCTGCACTTCACCGGCGACTTCAACGCGATCCAGCTAGCGAACAACCTGCTCGCCGCGATGCTCGACAACCACATTCATCACGGCAACGAGCTTGGCATCGACGTACGCCGCATCGCGTGGAAGCGCGTGCTCGACATGAACGATCGCGCGCTGCGCGATATCACCTGCTCGCTCGGCGGACCGGGCAACGGCTTTCCGCGCCAGGACGGTTTCGACATCGTCGTAGCAAGCGAGGTGATGGCGATTTTCTGCCTGGCCACCTCGCTGAAGGATCTGAAAGAGCGGCTCGGCAATATCGTCGTCGCCTATACGCGCGCACTGAAACCGGTGCTCGCTCGCGACCTGCAAGCGCATGGCGCCATGACCGTGCTGTTGAAAGATGCGCTGAAGCCGAACCTGGTGCAGACGCTGGAAAATAATCCAGCCTTCATCCATGGCGGACCGTTCGCCAATATCGCGCACGGCTGCAATTCCGTGATTGCAACCAAAACCGCGCTCAAGCTTGCCGATTACGTCGTGACCGAAGCCGGCTTTGGCGCTGATCTGGGCGCGGAAAAATTCATCGACATCAAGTGCCGCAAGTCGGGTCTGCGCCCCTCAGCGGTCGTTATCGTCGCGACCATGCGCGCGCTGAAATATCACGGCGGCGTCGATCCGAAGCAGTTGAACACCGAAAACCTTGGGGCACTCGAAAAAGGCATCGCCAATCTGGAACGCCACGTCAGCAACGTGACGAACCATTTCGGCCTACCGTGCGTGGTCGCGATCAATCATTTCACTTTCGATACCGACGCCGAAGTCGCGCTGCTGAAGAAGAAAATGAAAGACGCGCCGGTCGTCCTTGCTAAGCACTGGTCGGATGGCGGCGCGGGCGCGGCCGATCTCGCCCGCGCCGTTGTCGATGTCGTCGACAAAGGCAAGTCCAACTTCAAATTTGCCTACGAAGACAGCGCCACCTTGTGGGACAAGATCAAGACCGTCGCGCAAAAAATCTACGGCGCTGCCGACGTTTCGGCAGACGCCAAGGTGCGCTCACAGATCAAGAAACTGCAGGACGACGGCTACGGCCATTACCCGGTGTGTGTAGCAAAAACCCAATACTCGTTCTCGACTGACGCGAGCCTGCGCGGCGCGCCTTCCGGCCACGTCATCGGCATACGCGAGGTGCGGCTTGCCGCAGGTGCCGAGTTCGTTGTCATGGTCTGCGGCGACATCATGACCATGCCGGGTCTGCCGAAGGTGCCGTCGACGGTCAAGATCGATCTGACTGACGAGGGCAAGGTAATCGGTTTGTTTTAGCTTCCCTCGCTTATTGCCCTCGCCGCTAATCTTCTCGGGCGACGAGGGCTTCCAGATAGACGTCATTCCAGCGCACGCTGGAATCCCGCATTCGCGAGGAGATTCTGCTTCCGCAAGAGTGACTCCCAACCAAAAACGAGATTCCCGCTTTCGTCAAATGCGTGAAATAGGTGCGAGATTCCTGCTTGCGCAGGAACGACCTGTAGATGGAATTCAGTAGCCCGGAATTCTGGGTCGCGGTGCTGCAAATCATCAAGGCGGGGACTGCGGCTTACGCGGGCAAGCGTCGCGGCACGGCCCGCAGAGGATCGTAGAACGGGAGCCGTGAAACGCTCGACACTCGCCCATCTGCAGTGTAGACGAGGCTGCCAGGAAAACGCTGAGTGTAGGTCACGAAGCCGAGTCCCAGGCTCTCTCCAAAAATTGGCGAATCGCATTGGCTTGTCACTTCAACGCGCGGCAGGTTGCCCTCGCGCTTCCGGCTGGCGCCTCCAAACCTTAAACCGGCCAGCGCGCGTGCTGGCCGCCTGAAGCGGATCGTTTGCAGGGCAGCGGAGCCAAGAAAAGGCGAGCGCGGAAGCGCGACTAATCGGCCCAAGCAAAGTTCGTAGGGCGTGGCTGGTTTGGCGAGTTCGCACGCGAACAGCATGTAGCCGGCTTCGATGCGCAGGCTGTTCGCTGCCTCGAACCCGCATTCGCGGATTCCATTACCTGCGGCGAGAAGCGCTTCCCACACTTTCGCTCCGGCGGCGGCGGGTACCAGCAGCTCGAATCCGCATTCGCCGGTGTAACCTAGCCTCACCACCCACGCGTTTTCTCTGCAGATTATCGCGCGCGAGAAGCTGAAGTACGCTTCGGGTAAAGGCGAGTCGAGGCATCGTTTCAAAATCAGCTGGCTCCGTGGTCCCTGAACGGCCATGATCGCAAACTTTCCCGAGAGGTCGGTGAGTGTGACGGCAAAGCCGCTCGCGACAGCGGCGATGTGACGCCAATCCTCGCGCCGGCCAGTAAAGAGCCAGAAGTGCTGAGGCCGATGGCGCCAGACTGTCGCGTCGTTTATTACCGCACCTTCTTCGTTACAGAGCAGCGTGTAGTACGCTCGTCCTTCCCTTAACGAGGTTAGATTTCGAGTCTGCAGGAAGTTAAGAAACTGGAGTGTTTCGCGTCCAGTCACCTCAAAGCAACCCATGAAAGAAAAATCGAACAAGCCGGCAATGCGTCGCGTCGCAAGATGTTCCTCCAAGGCGCTTGAGAAGCGTAGAGGGACCCTCTGTTCGGCTAAACGCGCGAGCGCGATGCTGCGTGCTTCGAAGTATTTATCAAGCATCGAACAGCACCGTTTTCACGAGCATGAAGCCTCCGACGGTGATACAAAGACCAGCGATCATCGCGCGCAGCCGCTCGATTCTGACAACGTGGGCAACGCGCGCCCCGATCAACACGCCGGCCAACTCGAATCCAGTAATCCAGAGCGCAACGGAGAAATCGATCGAGCCGTACCTAAGATTGCCCAGCGAGCCGGATGCGGCGGCAATGATCTGGATCACCTGACTCGTGCCGATCGCGGTGAGCGGAAAAAACCCGAGCATCACCATGATAGGAACCGAAAACAGCGGGCCGCCCGCTCCCGAGAGCCCGGACCCAAACCCCGATATAGCCCCGACACCGAGCAGCAGGAACTGCTGGGGTAATGAGCGGCCATCCGGCTCGCTACCCAATGCCCGCTTCGGGGCAAAAATGTATGCGCCAGCGAAGACGGTTAGAAGCGCAACGATCAGATTGAGCAGCCGCGCGTCGACCATCCAGTTCACCTTCGCCCCGAGGAAACTAAACGCAGCAGCGCCTGCGCAGACCGGAGCCGCGATTTTCCAGCTTATGCTGCCGTGCCGATGGAATGCGTAGGTGCCAACAAGCCCGGTGAAAAGGAAAGTGAAGAGCGCGGTCGCGCTCGCCTCGTGAATGGAAAGCCCCGCCAAAAGATTCAACGCCGGGATCAGAAGAACGCCGCCGATGCCAACGGCGCCGATAAAAAAGCCGACTACGCCGGCGATGACGATCAGGGCGTAGAACAAGGCGACGTAACGCGCTGCAGCACCGTGCTAGGCTTCCCCGCTCAAGCGCTTGGTAAGAGGTTTAAGCAAAGCAATCAACCGGCGGCGAAAGCGGCGAGATCGCCGGTAATCAGCTTGTTCAGCCTTTTCATAATCGCGTACCCGAGACTGTGATCCTGGTCCATCAGCCGCAGCATCTCGTGCCCGCTCAGTGCCCCGACCACGCAGGACGTCAGGCAAAAGGCGCTGGCAACGCGGGGTTGCGGTTTTTCGAGCAATGCCGCCCAACCGAAAACTTGACCGCGCCGAATTATTTCGCCGACGGAGGCCTCCCGGGTGCCCACGTAGAGAGCGAAGCGCACCATTCCCTCGACAAGCACGTAAAGGTCTGCGGCGGGCTCGCCCAGCACGTAGATGTGGTTACCCTGCGCGAACTCCTGCACTCGGCAGCGCGCTCTGATCGCGCCCGACTGCTCGCGATTCAACCCGGCGAAAAACGTGGATTCGGCGAGTATATCAAGTGGCGGAGCAAGGCGTTCTAACACGGCGTGCCCCTACTTCCACCCCGCCATGTCCTGAACCGCGCGAGCTCTTCTTCCTTCATGAAGACGGTGTGCTCCGTGCCCGGATAGATGCGCTCTTTCACACCGCGACTGCAGCCATTGTACCCTGCTCGATGACAGGGACGAGATCGTGATACATCGATCGTCACTTTTTGCGCGTCCGAGTGGGCTGGTTCGGTCTTTAGCAGGTGACGGTAGAACGGGCTCATAAAGGCAGTAACCCAGCATCAGCGGGATTAAAGCATTAAAGATACCATCGGGGCCGCGGTTCTCAGTCGTTTGATTTTCAAGCAGAAAGCTGTGTTGGAAAAGCGGCACGGCAAAACTGTTTGCGCAAGGAAACATGCCATGATTTCGCAGTGAAACAGGCCTTGGCAATCGACTCGAACACTTCAGTCATGCGCACTATTCCTGAAGAGACCCCAACGGCGCCTCCTGACCCAAAGCGCCTTGCGGCCGATGCCCAGCATGTTCGCAAGCGCGATTTCACTGTGACCGTCCTGACACCGTACGACAACGTCCTTGATGTATTCTTCAATGGAAAGCGGGCTGTCGGGCGCGCTGCGCGGGGTAGGCTTCCTGACAGTCGGTGGAAGCATGTCGGGAAGATCTTTACAAGTTAAAACCTCCGAGTCGGCAAAAATAACCGCACGTTCGATCAAGTTCTCAAGCTCGCGAACATTTCCGGGCCAGTGGTAAGTTATGAAAAATGCCGCCAGATCCTTGCCGATCTCACAAACGCGCTGCCCGGTCTTGCGGCCGTAGTGGTCGACAAAATGCTGGGCCAGCAACTGCACATCATTTCCGCGGCTGCGCAGAGGTGGCACGTGAATGTTGACGACGTTCAGCCGATAAAATAGGTCCACGCGGAATGCGCCGGCGTCGACAGCTCGCTTCAAATCCCGATTGCTCGCGGCTACGAAGCGAACGTCTGCATCGAATACTTGATGGCCGCCTACCGGACGCACTTGTTTCTCTTGCAGCACGCGCAGCAGCTTGACCTGAAGACTTGGGGCGAGCTCGGAGATCTCGTCGAGAAACAGAGTGCCTCCATCGGCTTGGCGGATCAAACCTTCGCTGGAAGCGGTCGCTCCGGTATAGGCGCCTCGCTCGTGACCGAATAGCTCCGATTCGAGAAGGTCCGCAGGTATTGCACCGCAGTTTAGAGGAACGAAAGGTCCATATGGACGCTCACTGGCGTAATGAATCGCCTGCGCGACCAACTCTTTACCCGTCCCGCTCTCGCCTTCGATCAGAACACTCGCCGAGGTCGGAGCAACGCGACGGATGTAACTGAGCATCTTCTTGACTTCGTCGCTCTGCCCGATGATGTTGTCGATGGAAAAGCTCTTTTTCAGTTTGCGTTTGAGCGTAGCGTTTTCCCTGCGCATTCGCTTCTCGTCAAGCGCCCGCTCTATCGCATGAAGGAAGTCGTCGTTGTTGAAAGGCTTTATGATGTAATCGACCGCGCCTTCCCTCAGCGCTTGCACCGCATTGTCCACTGAAGAGTAGCCCGTCATTAGAATAATCGCGGCGTCCGTGTTGGCGCTCTTGAGCGAGCGGATGACGTCTATGCCGTTTCCATCGGGCAACCTGAGATCGGCGAGAACAAGATCGAAATCGCCGGAAAGCGCTGTGCAAACCCCACGTTCCGCAGTCTCGGCGAGCATGGCCTGATGGCCGCGGTTTGCCAGGAGTGACTGAATTGTTTCGGCCAGGATTCGATCATCTTCGATCACGAGAACCCGCCCTGGACGTAGCGCCGCGCGTGCTTCGTTCATACAGACCCAGCTCCGAAAGGTAGCGAGATAATGAAGCACGCGCCGCGCGGAGAAGCGTTTTCGACCCGGATCTCGCCGCCGTGCTCATGAACAATTTCGTAGCAGATGGCAAGACCGAGCCCAGTGCCTTCGCCTGCCACCTTGGTCGAGAAAAATGCTTCAAAGACACGCGGCAAATCCTCCGGCGCGATTCCGGGGCCGGTATCCGTGATCGTAACTTCAACCGAACGCTGAGCCACCAGTCGAGTCACCACGATGATCGTGCCTCGGCCTTGCATCGCCTGAGCAGCGTTCATAAAGATGTTGAAAAAGACCTGCTGTAACCGTCCAGGATAACCGAGAACAATCCCCTCGGGGTCGGAGCGGCGCTCAGTTAGCACGTTGACTCCCCACCGCTCTTGTCGGAAAAATGCGAGCGCTTCGTCGATCGCGAAATCCACGTTGAAGCGCATAGGGGACTTATCGTCTACTCGTGAAAACGCGTTGAGCCTTCGAGTAATCGCGAGCACGCGCCCGACGTTACCCGACAGCTTGGCCAACGCGTTCTGCAGAGCCGCGGGCGGAATATGCGATTGCGACTGGAGAACCTGCAGCGTAGATTGGAGAGTCGCGAGGGGATTGGCAACCTCATGGCAAACACTCGCTAGCATGAACCCCATCGAAGCAAGTCTACCCATCTGCCTGTGAGCGAGCTCCAGCTCCCGCAGCCTGGACTCGTCGACCACGATGATGCAGGCCCCCGTTTTCAAGGGATGTACGCGTACCCGCTCATGCGCCTTGCCACCCGGAGTTTCGCGCACGACTTCGACCGTTT
>JACDAM010000256.1 GCA_013695435.1 Burkholderiales bacterium
CGTCGCCTGGCGCGTAGACTTCGGCCGGAATGACGTTGCGCGCGCCGAGCTCTTCAGCCGCCAGCGCACCGTAGAAATGATGTTCGCCGCTCAACCCGGCCAGCAGCAGCCTGGCATCCAGCAAGGCATGGGGCTGCGATGCAAGTAAGGCGCGCGCTTTCCAATAGCGCCACGCCGCCTCGTTCTGCCCGGCCGTGCTCATGCGCTCTATGCTGTCGATGACGGCCGGCCAGTTCTGGGCGCGCAGCGCGGCGCGCGCTCTCCAGCCAAGTTCGAGATCGCTCATCGGCGCGTCGCCGGCTTCGGCGAACCAGGCGAGCGCATCGGGGTGATGTTTGCGTGCGGCGTGAAACGCGATCTGCGTCCAGACGAAAGCGCTGTCTTCCGCGGAGAAATGGCGATTGATCTCGCGCCAGCTCTGCACCGCGGCATCGGCATCCTGACGCGAGACTCGGATCAGCGCCGCCATCGCCAATTGACGATTCGCGCGTTGATCGAAGTGGCTGATCGCCTGGACCGGATCGGCGACGACGGTTTTGTCGAGATAGCGCAGCGGATGCTCGACGATGGTTCGCAGCGTCCGTTCGTCTGGTTCCTCGTTCAGCGGCAGATTCTTGTTCAGCCGCCGGGCGAGACCGGGATTGCCGGATTCGAGCGCCAAGCGCAGGCGTTTCCAGACATCGTCGGCGTTGAGCAAGCCGCCGGCTATCATCGCATCGAACATCGGCGCGCAACTGTCGGGCAGATCGCTCCCGGTGAACCACAGCCCACGCGCGTCTTTGGCGGCCTCGGCGCTGTTGCTGTCGGCAAGACGCATGCGTCCGCGCAGAGCGTAGCAAACGAGTTCCTTGTCGGCGGCGCGATCGGCCAGTGCCGAATATTCCGACGCGAATAAATCCCAGCGCTGCGCTTCGCCGAGATTGCGCAACCACGCGGCGCGCAAGCGATCGGCGAGCAGCGTGCCCTGATTTGCCGTCAGAAAAGCGCGCACCGAGGCCGATACCGCGTCCGCGTCGACAGTCGCATCCTGCAAGCGCAGCGACAACTGCCAATAGGCGATATAGGGTTCGAGGACATGGCCGCGCATCCGGCTCTCGTACAGATCGAGGCGCTGCGCGTCATCGCGGTTGAAGGCGTCGCGCGCGGCGAGAAAATCGGTGTCGCCGGCGGCGGCAAAGGCGAGCGGAGTGGCCATCGCCAGCGCGAACGCCAAGGCCAGTGCAAGCGCCAACGACAAGGGTAGCCACGCGGCAAAAAAGAGTTTTTGCATCTCGATATGATAATTTAAGCTGGCCAGTCGGAGTTCCTTAAAGCGAAGCAATCGGCTTTGTTGAACACAAAAACAAGCCTCGCCTGACAGGACGACTTGCGTTGTAAAGCAACTAGCATGCGCATGCTGCCGGCTGCACCATGATTCGCCCTTCCCGGCCAGGGTCGCGTCAGTGTCGAATGCGGTGCCGGATAGTTGCGCGGCATCAAAGCGCTCCTATCCGACGTTCCGGTCACGGCCCTCCGCGTCGAGGTACGGCGGAAACTGCCGGTATGCGTCAAAACCAACCAGCAAGGAACCCATGCCTTATCTGACCTTGAATCCCGCGACCGGTCGAATCGAAAAAGCATTCGACAGTTGGGACGCAAAAAAATTAAATGAGGCGCTGATCGCCGCGCAGCGGGCGCAAATCGGGTGGCGCGAAACCGATTTTTCGAAGCGCGCGAAGTTGATGCTTCGCGCTGCGGCGCTGTTGCGCGAACGGGCGGCCGAATACGCCGCGATCATGACGCTGGAAATGGGCAAGGTCGCGACTGAAGCGCGCGCCGAAATCGAAAAATGCGCGATCGGCTGCGATTTTTACGCCGGGCATGCCGAACGTTTTCTGGCCGACGAGCTGGTCGAAACCGACGCCGGCCGGAGCTACGTCTGCTATCAGCCGCTCGGCACGGTGCTCGCGATCATGCCGTGGAATTTTCCGTTCTGGCAGGTGTTCCGCTTCGCGGCACCCGCGCTGATGGCCGGCAATGCCGGCATTCTCAAGCACGCGCCGAATGTGCCGCAATGCGCGCTCGCCATCGAGACGATTTTCCGCGACGCCGGCTTTCCCGAGCATTTGTTTACCGCGGCGCTGGTCGAAACCGACGCCGTGCCTGACGCAATCGCCGGCCCGTATGTGAATGCCGTCACGCTGACGGGTTCCGAAGGCGCTGGCCGCGAGGTCGCCGGGCACGCCGGCCGCCATCTGAAAAAGTGCGTGCTGGAATTGGGTGGGTCGGATCCGTTTATCGTGCTGGCGGACGCCGATCTCGAATTTGCCGCCGGGCAGGCGATCAAGTCGCGCTACATGAATTGCGGGCAATCCTGCATAGCCGCCAAGCGTTTCATCCTGGCGCCCGGGATCGCCGATGATTTTATCGATCTGCTGAAAACCAGGGCGGCCGCGCTCAAAATCGGCGATCCCTCGCAGGAAAGCACGCAGCTCGGCCCGATGGCGCGACGCGATCTGCGCGACAATCTGCACAGCCAGATCCAGGATTCGATAAAGGAAGGCGCGCTCGCCGCGCTCGGCTGCTCGCCGGTCGAGGGCGTCGGATTCTATTACCTGCCGTCGATCCTCGACCGCGTCACCCCGAAAACCCGCGCCTGGCGCGAAGAATT
>JACDAM010000257.1 GCA_013695435.1 Burkholderiales bacterium
CAGCGCCTCCTGCATCCCATCCGATCCACGCATCGTCTTCACCTTGCTTCGATCATGAACACGATATCCACAACGACTGCCTGGCCATGCGCGTTTACTCGCGAGCGAATTTCAACAGCCTGCTAGGCTTTGGGCTTGCATGCAGTTCGTAGCATCCGCGCGCGGCATGGCCTCATTGTGGTCGTGGTGGAGGCGGCGGGGATCGAACCCGTGTCCGCAAGTCTCTAAAGGCAGTTCTACATACAAGTCAGGCTGTTTGATTTAACCTTTTGCACGTCAGCCGACGGGCTTGCATCGGGCGAGTTACCTGATTTAACTCTAAGCAAAGTAACCCTCTAAATCAGCGCGATTCCGCATTAAACGTTTACCTTCGTGCCGCGCTCTGCCGTCGCCGGGAGATAACCGGGGCAGCGCGTGAAATTTCATTGTTCTCCCCGGCTTGCATCCTGGAAACCAGCAGCGCGCGTGCAAGGCCATGGTCGAGCGCGTGTGTATCTTTACCGATGCGCACGGTAACCGGTCCCTCGAACGGCGCGCGTTGCATCACCCGTACCGCGGCTCCCGGAACAAGTTTGAGGCCGGCCAGGTAGCGCAAGCGCTCTGAATCCTGATTGCTGACGCGTACGATGCGCACGCGCTCCTTGAGCGGGGCGTCGGCGAGGCTGAGGCTGGTCGATTCCGGAACGATGCCTTGCAGCGTCGGAATCGGGTCGCCGTGCGGGTCCAGCGTCGGGTTCCCCAGCCACGCGGCGATGCGCGCTTCCAGCTTTTCCGAAATTGCGTGTTCCAGCACCTCGGCTTCTTCGTGGACCTCATCCCAACTGAAGCCCAGCGCGCGGACGAGATAAAGCTCGATCAGGCGATGGTGGCGGATCACTTCCAGCGCGACTTTAGCGCCCGCATCGGTCAGCGTGACGCCGTGGTAGCGCTTGTAGCGGATCAGTTTCAGATCCGCCAGCGTTATCAGCATCGCGGTGACGCTGGCGGGTTTCAGCTTCAATGCCGCCGCCAGCGCGACGGTGCGGACCGGATCGTTTTTTTGCGCGAGGTGGTAGATCGCCTTCAGGTAATCCTCGACGACGGGAGTGATCTTCTGCGATTCGTTGCCGGCCAAAGTCATCGAAGCCTTTCCTTTATTGCGTCCAAAAGCTCGCGAAACATTATGGTTTGTACAAGTCCAAATTTAGGATACTCTAAACAAAAGTTCCAATCTGCATGAATCTGCGAGATCGAAAACCGGATTGATGATGCTGCACCCTAGTCGAAATATCAATATCGCCACGCGCCGTATCCGACGGTTGTTTGCGCTGGCCATCATTCTGTTGGTAAGCGGCTGTGGCGACGCGGTTCCGATTGCCTCGGAAGGCGCGCAGCAACGCAGTGTGGACGATAGCGGCCCGCTGCGGATCGTCACTACCATAGGCATGATCGCCGATGCGGCCAAAAACATCGGTGGTGACAAGGTAAGCGTCACGGCGCTGATGGGCGCCGGCGTCGACCCGCACCTGTATCGTGCCAGCGAAGGCGATGTGCGGCGGCTCGGCGCTGCCGAAATCATTTTTTACAACGGCCTGCATCTGGAAGCCGCCATGGGCGAGGTGCTGGAACGCATGCAAGGGCGCAAGCGCACGGCCGCCGTCGCCGACGGTGTCGAGCGCGAACGTCTGCTCGCGCCGCCTGAATTCGCCGGCGCCTACGATCCGCACATCTGGTTCGATGTCGAGCTGTGGGGCAAAGCCGGTGGGCGCGTCCGCGACACACTCGTCGCATACGATCCCGACAACGCCGTCAGCTACCGCACCAATGCCGAACGCTATCTGAATGAAGTCCGCGATCTGCACGAGTATGTGAAAGCGCAGGCGGCGCGCGTGCCGCAACCGCAGCGCGTGCTGGTTACGGCGCACGATGCGTTCAACTATTTCGGACGCGCTTACGGTTTCGAAGTGCGCGGGCTGCAAGGCATCAGCACGGCGAGCGAAGCCGGAACGGGTGATGTGCAAGCGCTCGCGGCCTTTATCGCGGAGCGGCGCATTCCGGCGATCTTCGTCGAGAGCTCGATTCCGCAGCGAACCATAGAAGCGGTGCAGGCAGCGGTGAAAGCGCGCGGCTTTGAAACGCGTATCGGCGGACAGCTCTATTCAGACGCGATGGGCGACGCCGGCACGCCGCAAGGAACCTACATCGGCATGGTGCGGCATAACGTCGACACGATTGTCGGGGCGCTTACGGTGGGCGCCACCGATTAAGGACTTCACCGGCGCAGGCAAACAATGCATTCATTTACGAATACAGCTCAAGGTACTGCGCAATTGCAACCGGGCGCCAAGACGCCGGCGATCGATGTAAACGATCTGACCGTCGCTTACCGCGACAAACCGGTGCTGTGGGACATCGACTGGAGCGTGCCGGCGGGATCGTTGACCGCCATCGTCGGCCCCAACGGCGCAGGCAAATCGACGCTGATCAAGGCGATTCTGGGCCTGGTGCCCGCGGCCGCCGGCAGCGTGACGATTCATGGCCGCAGCGTCGATGAGAACCGTCGCCTGACCGGCTACGTGCCGCAGCGCGGATCGGTCGACTGGGATTTCCCGACCAACGTGCTGGACGTCGTGATGATGGGCAGCTACGGCAAGCTCGGCTGGTTTCGCCGCCCCGGAAGGAAAGAACGCGAGGCCGCCATGCAGGCTTTGGAGCAGGTCGCCATGGTGCCCTACGCGGCGCGCCAGATCAGTCAGCTTTCGGGCGGGCAGCAGCAGCGCGTGTTCCTTGCACGCGCGCTCGCGCAGGACGCACAGGTTTACTTCATGGACGAGCCGCTGCAGGGCGTCGATGCTAAGACCGAAGAAGCCGTGGTTGGATTATGGCGCGAGCTGCGCAACGATGGCCGCACCATCGTCGTCGTACATCACGACCTGGAGACGGTTGCGCAATACTTCGAGCGCGTCTTGTTGCTGAACGTGCGGCGCATCGCCGGCGGGCCGGTAGCCGACGTATACACCGAAGAGAACCTGCGCCTCACGTATGGCGGGCGCGTGCCGTTCCATCCGCAAGCAACGCGCGCGGTCGCCGCGGTCAGCGCGCATGAAGCGCGGCAGCAGGGGAAATCCGAAGCGCCCGAAGCGCTTGTGACCGGCGCTGGTGCGCGCATCGCTACGCGTTTGAGTTGACGAGAGTGAGTTGACGAGAGTCGAGTCATGGCATCAACGACTCACGGCAAGTATCGACGACGCCCATCTTGCATAGCCGTCGTCAACGCGAAGGCGATGGGCTACTAAAACCGGATCCGGAGATGAACGTCGAATTCTTTGATTACACACTGCGCACCGTTGCGCTCGGCGCTGCTTTGCTCGGCCTGGTCAGCGGCGCGCTCGGATCCTTCGCGGTCTTGCGCAGGCAGAGCCTACTCGGCGACGCGATTTCGCACGCCGCGCTGCCGGGCATAGCGCTCGCGTTTCTGCTCACCGGCAGCAAGGAAACGCTGGTGCTCGTGCTCGGCGCGGCCATCGCCGGATGGATCGGAACGCTGATCGTGATGAGCATCGTGCGTACCACGCGCATCAAGCAGGACAGCGCGCTCGGCATCGTGCTTTCGGTGTTTTTCGGCTTCGGCTTGATGCTACTCACTTACATTCAGAAGCAGCCGCAGGCGAGCCAGGCCGGGCTGGACAAGTTTCTGTTCGGGCAAGCGGCAACCTTGCTCGCCAGCGATGTGATCATGATCGCTGCCCTTGGCGCGATCGTGATCGTCGTCACGCTGCTGTTCTGGAAAGAATTCAAGCTGTTGAGCTTCGACGCCGATTACGCGGCGAGCCTGGGCTTGCCGGTGCGCGCGATCGACATCGTGCTGACCAGCGTTATCGTGATCGCGATCGTCACCGGACTGCAGACGGTCGGCGTGGTGCTGATGTCCGCTATGGTGGTAGCGCCTGCCGTAGCCGCACGGCAGTGGACCGACCAGCTTGGCGCAATGGTCGCGCTTGCCGGAATGTTCGGACTTCTAGCGGGCGCGAGCGGAGCGATTGTCAGCAGTGCTGTCGAGCGCCTGCCGACGGGCCCGACGATCGTCGTTTGCCTGAGTCTCGCGGTGCTCGTCTCGCTGTTGTTTGCGCCGAAACGCGGCGTGGTTTGGCGGCGTTTCAGAAAGCGCGGGGCGCGCGCGATGGCCGGCTGATTGCTTTGTCGTGGTCCCAGGTTCCGATTAAAAAACTCGCGTTAAACGCTTTCACGGAATGAATTGAATTCGCGCCTGCCCGCGAATGGCAAACCCTTTTGCGGCGCACGAACCGTCGAAGAGCGCCGCTACAGCGCGAAGGAGTCCGGTTTGAAAAATAGAAGGGTCGTCGCGTGCTTTCACCCGAAGTAGAAATCCAGATCATCGCGGCAGTGGTCGCGGCAGCGTGCGCGCTGCTGGGCGTCTTTCTCGTGCTGCGGCGCATGGCGCTGATGAGCGACGCCATCAGCCATTCAATTCTGTTTGGCATCGTACTGGCGTTTTTCGTGGTCGAAGATATCACGTCGCCGTTTCTGATTCTGGCCGCGACCGCGACCGGGATGCTGGCCGTAATTCTGGTCGAGCTGTTGAACCGGACCAGGCTGGTCAAGGAAGACGCGAGCATCGCGCTGGTGTTTCCACTGCTGTTCAGCATCGGCGTGATTCTGATCGCGCGCTATGCCGGCAACGTCCATCTCGACGTCGATGCCGTATTGCTGGGCGAGTTGGCGTTTGCGCCGTTCAACCGGCTGGTCATCGACGGCGCCGATTACGGCGCGCGCATGCTGTGGGTGATGAGTGTCATTCTCGCGCTCAACGCCGCGTTCGTCGCGCTGTGCTACAAGGAACTCAAGCTCTCGACTTTCGATACGCTGCTCGCCCACGCCCTCGGTTTTTCGCCGGCCGTGATTCACTACGTGTTGATGGCGCTGGTTTCGGTCACCACGGTGGGCGCGTTCGATGCGGTCGGCTCGATACTCGTTGTCGCGCTGATGATCGCCCCGCCCGCCGCCGCCTATCTCTTGACCGATCGGCTATCGCGCATGATTTTTCTCAGCGTCGCAATCGGGATCGCGAGCGCATTGAGCGGCTATTGGCTGGCGCGCGTGCTCGATGCTTCGATCGCCGGCTCGATGGCGACGATGTCAGGCGTGCTGTTTGTCCTCGCGTGGTTGTGTGCGGCGGAGCGCGGTTTGATCGCGCTGGCGGCGCGGCGCCGCCGGCAGCGCTGGGAATTCGCGCAAATGGTGCTCGCGGTCCATTTGCATAACCACGAAAAAACAGCGGCGGCGGCAATCGAAAACTGCGTCGAGCATCTGGGCGTTGGCTTGCGCTGGCGGCCAGACTTCGCGCGCGAAGTCGTCAAGCGCGCCGAGAAAAGAGGTCTGGTGCAGCGGGAAGGCGAGGAAAGTCTTCAGTTGACGAAGGCCGGCCGCGGTCTGGCGCATGAAACGATGACCGCTGGCGTTCTCGTCGAGGGAGCGCCGTAAAAGCGGTTTCGCATGCGGATCTCGAAGAGTTGTGCTGTCGCGGAAAACAAAAAAAAGAATGGATTCGAAAATGAAAAATTACCTGAGGGCAACCCTCGCTTCAGCATTCATCTTTTGCGCGGCGTCGGCGCCGGCGCAGCAGGAAGGATCATCATCGATTCCCCAGCCCACGGCGGCCGATGCGTCCGACACCATCGCGACCGACCGTCCGGACTTTACCGAAAGTCCGCTGGTCGTACCCTTGCGTTTCCGGGCGCAGATCGAAAGCGGCTACACCTTTACCCGCAGCGGCGAAGACCGCGAGCACACGGTCGGCGAAATTCTTGTGCGCGTGCCGGTCGCCAAACGCGTCGAACTGCGCTTCGGAATACCGTCGTACCTGGTTGTTCGCAGCGATGCCGAAGATGATGAAGGCGGCGATGCATCGGGATTCGAAGACGCCTCCCTCGGCGCCAAGTTCGCGCTGTCCGAAGGCTCAAGCGAAAACGGGTTGGTCAAATGGCCGGCGATGGCGCTCATCGTAGGCACGAGTTTGCCGACGGGCGCAAGCGCCTTTCGCGAGGACGATTTGCAGCCTGACGCCGTGTTCGCCATGGCGGTCAATCTGACTGAACAAATTGCACTGGCTTCCAACCTCGGCTACTCCTACGCCGCCGATCGCGGCGACCGCTTCGATCAATTTTTTGCCAGCGTTTCGCTCGCCGTCGATTTGACCGAGCAAGTCGGAACCTACTTCGAGGTGTACGGTTTTACCCGCGTGGAAGCCGCCACATCCGACGGCGCGCGCTTTTTCAATACCGGACTGACCTATCTCGTCGACGACGATTTTCAACTCGATACGCGCGTCGGCGTCGGTCTGGACAACGATGTTTCGGGCCCCGACACCTTCTTCGGCTTCGGTTTCGCCAGGCGGTTTTGAGTGGCTGCAACTTTGGCGAGTGCTTTTCTTATCCAAGCATCTCCAAATAAAACCGCCACCGCAAGGGTAGCGTTTTTATTTGGTGGAGGCGGCGGGAATCGAACCCGCGTCCGCAAGTCCTCTACAGGCAGTTCTACATACTTGGTCAGGCTGTTTGATTTAATCCTTGGCACGCCAGCCGACGGGCTTGCATCGGGCGAGTACCTTGGATTTAACGCGCTCCAAAGTAACCCTGAAGCGCGCGATTCCGCGTTTATGACTCTGCGTCCGTTATATCCGCGCTGCTAATTCGATTCCCAAACGCGGAATCGAACCCGTGGCCGACGCGACGCGCCCGGTTTTCGGACCCTTGTATAGAATCGCCATATCAGGCAAGCCGCAACAGTTATGTTTCGGCTATGGGTGCAGTCATCTGCCGTATCGTCAGTGTTGCGCGTTGCTCGATGATGTTGATGATCTGCTCAACCAGAGGATCGTCGACAAATCCACTGCCCGGTGCGGAGTAAAGCTTGCGGGCAGTCATAGGGAGCTGTCTGGCTAGTTCCAGGATGCGTTTGCGGGCCTGCGCAACGGAGAGGCCAGCCGCTTGAGCAAACTGATCCCAGTGCCGCCCCTGCACTTCGCTGAATTTGTATGTGCTGCCGAGTTTCATCGCCATCCTGGGGGCGAGGGTCGGATACACCGCTGTCGAGAGCGTGTCATAGAGCGGAGCCAGAACAGGCGCCTTGCCCACATACAGCAGGGAGAAATTCTTGGCGTGCGCATCGTGGTTGCCAATCAGAGCATTAAATACCACGTAGTCGAGCAAACGCAGCACCTGCGGCGCGCTGGGGCGCGTGACGCGGCGTACAAGCTCAAAGCATTGCGCGAGATCGGGGCCACCCTCGTTCTGGTATTTCATTTCTGGCGCCACGCCCAGCGCCTGGCAGAAATCTTCTTGATGCAAGCGGTGAATTTCACCCTCCGCATCGGCCGTTCTGTCGTACCGCTCGATCAGAAGGAACTGACGCCCCTGAACTGAGTGAATCCTTGAGCGGGCTGGCTTGAGTTGCATGGCTTCGGCTAACGCCAGGCAGAATCCCTCGTTGGTCACACTGTCCTCGACGGCTGGAATCGCCGGTTTCAGGATGTGCGAGCTGGGCGCGCCGTTGCGGGGCAATCCAATCCGATTGCCCTCCACGACCACCGGGAGTTTGTCCTGGGCGCCAGCCAGCGAGAGGCGCAGGCCATCCTTGCCGGCCAGCATGGGGCGGCGAGGTAGCTCATCAAGGACGGCGATGATGTCCTCGTCGCTCAGCCATTCAACCTCGCTGCCGGCCGCTGGCAGGAGCAAAGGCTGCCCGGGTTCCAGTAAGGTCACCGCCCCGGCGCATTCGCCGCCAATATGGTCCAGCAGGGCAAAGTCGTTCTGCGCGGAAACCTGGAACTGCTGCGCGATCAAACGGCGCATCCGGCCTTC
>JACDAM010000258.1 GCA_013695435.1 Burkholderiales bacterium
CGCGAATTCAGCGGTACGACCGGCAATTGTTAGCATTGGTTTAGGGGCAAGAATAAGGGCAAGCGATAACATGCAGCTTAACCAAGCAGACGTGATCGGACAACTGATGTTTTCTTGTAGTCGGGAATAAGCGCGGAAATAATCTCTAACGGAATTTGAAGCCTGTCCTCGGCCTTTTTTGCCTCCTTCGGATACCAGCTCGACTCAGCAGCGTCTTGTCTGTCCATGAGGCTGTGGCTACCGCGCCCGGTACGACGGCTCTGTGCTAATTTAAGACTGACGAAAGGAGAGAAGGAATGAACGGAACAGTGACGCCAGACCATATTATGGAATTGGGGCTCGGGTTCTGGGCGTCGAAGACGCTGCTCAGCGCTGTGGAACTGGGACTTTTTACGGAACTCGCCCGCGGTCCTATGTCTGCGAAGGACGTTAGCGAGCGGCTAAACTTACACTCGCGCAGCTCACGCGACTTCCTTGATGCCCTGGTTTCGCTGCGCATGCTGGAACGCAACGCCGAAGGGCTCTACGCCAACACATCCGAGGCGGACATGTTTCTCGACTGGACCAAGCCCTCGTACATGGGTGGGATGCTTGAAATGGCGAACGCGCGCCTGTACCCCTTCTGGGGTTCACTGACCGAGGCTTTGAAAACGGGGCGACCGCAAAACGAAGCCAAGAGCGGTGGCAATTTCTTCGATGCTTTATACGCTGAGCCGGAGCGCCTTGAGGGTTTTCTGCGCGCCATGACCGGCGTCAGTCTCGGCGCCGCTACAGCGATGGCGCAGAAGTTTCCCTGGAGCGACTATCAAACCTTCATTGACATCGGTGGGGCGCAGGGTGGGCTGCCAGTGCAAGTGGCCTTGGCGCACCCGCACCTGACCGGCGGAAATTTCGACCTTCCAGCAGTCGGCCCGGTTTTTGAAAAGTACGTCGCGCGGCACGGCCTAGGCGAGCGACTGCGCTTCTACCCCGGCGATTTCTTCAACGACAAGCTGCCTTCTGCGGACGTGCTCGTGATGGGACACATCTTGCACGACTGGAACCTGGAGGAGAAGCAGATGCTCCTCAAGAAGGCGTACAAGGCACTGCCAGACGGTGGCGCGCTTATCGTACATGAGGCGCTCATTGATGACGACCGACGGGAGAACACGCTCGGCCTGCTGATGAGCCTTAACATGCTGATCGAGACGCCGGGCGGATTCGACTACACGGGGGAAGACTGCTCGCAGTGGATGCGCATGGCGGGCTTCCGCGAAACCCGCGTCGAGCATCTGGTTGGACCGAACTGGATGGTCATTGGGATTAAATGAGACCGAAGCGTCCTCTATAAAATGGATAGGCGGACAGACGACGCGAATTCACGTTAGCTTGAGATAGACCGGGCCACAACAAGACCGGCAGGACATTGGCGGTAGCTTGGGCAAGTGGCAGGACAGGGTACTTGTGCCCTAACCGTGGTAAAAATCGTGGTAACTTCTATGCAGTGAATACTGGATCGAGCATCCACGCGGGTTAGCGGGCATAGTATGAAAGACGCCCTCGCCAGAACCTTGCCCGACGCGCGTTGCAAATACCGGTCAACGAGTGTCGCTGTATTTGCGATCCAGCGAAGCAGGAATCAACGGGATCGCGCGCAATTGCGCGCGGCAGCATCTTCCGCCTCGAGCGGCTTCACCGTGGCTTACGATTACGAATAGCCGCGGCATCGCAACATGTCGGGTCAACGATAACGCTCCGAATCAGGATACGATGGGTATAGCCGTAGGCACCGCCTCCTGGACAGATAAAACACTCCTCGAAGCCGGTAGGTATCCGAAAGACGCAAAGAAGGCCGAGGACAGGCTCAAGTATTACGCGGAGCGTTACCCGCTGGTCGAAGTCGATAGCACTTATTACGCGATTCCGCTGCCGCGGACCGCGCAGCTTTGGGCGGAGCGCACGCCTGACCGCTTTACCTTCAACATAAAAAGCTACCGGGTCTTCACCGGGCATCAGACGAGGCTGCAAACGCTTCCCGCCGACCTCAAGGAAGCGCTCGGCAGCACCGTCAAAGAAAACTTCTACTATCAGGATTTGCCGGCGGAGATCGCGGACGAACTGTGGCAGCGCTTTCGTGACTCCATGGAGCCGCTGCGCGCCCGCAACAAGTTGGGTGCGGTGCTGTTTCAGTTTCCGCCGCGGTTCGTGAAGCGTCGAACCAACATCGAACACATCCTGCTGTGCGCCCGGATGCTAGAAGGCTACACGCTGGCAACCGAGTTCCGCAACAACACCTGGTTCAACGACAAGCACGCAGCCGATACCATCGGATTCGAACGCGAAAACGGTTTCGTGCATGTGGCCGTGGATGAGCCGCAGGGAACTGCCTTCAGCATTCCTTCCATTTGGGAAGCAACAAACCCAAACCTTGCGATGGTGCGATTCCACGGCCGTAATGCCGAGACGTGGCAGGCCAGGGGTTTGTCCTCCGCGGCGGAACGCTTCAACTACCTCTACAGCGATGAGGAGCTTGAGGAGCTGGCGCGGCAGGTGCAGCGGCTCCAGGAGCAGGCCGAGGAAACGCACGTCTTGTTCAATAACTGCTACTCGGACTTCGGCGTGCGCAATGCGGTGGACTTACAGAGACTGCTGCAGCGTCCTAACCAAGACTCTGATAGACACACCGACTAATGCAATTTGCCAGCAGTACCGCGCTTCTTAAACTATAAGGTGCTCGCGGCCTTTCATCATTATCCCCAGCGAGTGCTTTTTCTCGTTCCTCAGCGATTCGATCTCGGAGGGCGTCAGGCGATTTGAAGGCAAGGAGGCTTCGGCCTCCGGATTCGGCAAGGGCTTCGGGGGTTCCTGAGATGGCTTCGGTTCCGAGGATGGATTCGATTCCATCGCGGCCAGATTATTGAGACCCATCGTGTTAGTACCGATCACCCCGACTGTTGAATAATCGCGAGCGATAGCTTGACCGAGTTGCTGAAGTTTCTTACCGACCGGCTGATTGGCGAAGCCTGCAATTTCATGGACGTGCCATAACCCATCGGCGGCGCGAGCGATGGAAAGCGTCGCCAGCCTTTTGCGTTCTCGGGTTTGCGCACCGAGAAGAATCGCAGTTCGCCTGCGCGGCAATCCTCGATGTGTTTCGCTCCGCAATGTCGCATCGCAAATGCTTCCTCGACCACGGCGGCGGCGGAATTGAGCGGCTCGATCACGAAATCATCGCGCTTTCCTCTGGTGAAATGACACTCCCAGGCCACGCCTTCATTTTGCGCAAGCAGGAGCTGCTTGCTCTCCCATTCCTTGGCGCGTTTCAACAGCGAGTGCCACGCCGTCTTTCGGTCTACCTCAATAGCCGCATGCACGTTTTCCACCGCCCATTGGCAAACCGACATGAAGTCGTCGACAAATCGCTCCATCCCGGGCTGTCTGCGCCTGCGGTCTGCTTCTTGTAACGCGATGGCCAAGACGTTGCTGGGAACGTCACAATCACAATCGAATAGAATTTCCCGGTGGCGCCCAACCAGCGCGCGCACTATTGCGGGCGGGGGAGGCGGAGGCAGGCCCGCCGCGCTCAATACCAATAAATAGGATTCGGCCGCGTTCAGCCACGAATCTCCTTCGGTGCAAAACTTCCAGGGCACGTTGAAGATACGCGCGCGATGGCGGACGAGGTAACGCCAGGTCGCCTTGCCGAAAGAGTTCGCGAACAAATCGCGGAGAGCGCCCAACGGTTGCGGAGAAGGGCTGGTTAGATCATCTTCGTGGCCGAGTGCAGCGATCGGCAGGAGTTGGGGAGCGAGCCGCGCGATCTGACGCATATCGTCTTCGTGCCGCCAAACGAGCGAGTAAAGGTCCGACGGTAGGCCGCGGTGGTGAAGCCCCGCGCATCGGCATGCCAGGGCAATTCTGACAAGCTCGGGATCGAGCCAGGTTGCAACCCGGAAAGCCCGAGCCGTTTGATCAGCGGCCGCTCAGGCCGACTTGTTTCTTCCCCTCGCGCAACACGAGAGCAGGGAGTCGTGGCTGGTCGATACCGCGTACGCGCTTCTTAAGCGCGATCGCCGTTTCAGGTTGCTGCGCAAGGAACTGAGGCGCGCGCTCATGCCTTCATCGAATAGCACTACCCTATCTTCATTGAGGTAGCCTCCCTGCACCGTTCGCGTCGCGCGATCGACGCGGTAACGAGGTAATCGAAGACGACGACATCACGCCGATCGCGTGTCTCAGCGACAGAAATCGCGGATACGATCCGGCAATCGAGCCACTCAACCAGAATATGCAGGCGTTTCGCGAGAGCGACTCGAATCTCGGGGGATTCCCAATGCGGGCCGGACTTGCCTGCCGCGGCGGAAAGCAGTGCGATCCCTTCACAATGCCAGCGCCGGCGAGCACGGCGATAAGTAGGCGGCAAGATCGGAACCCACGGGTGGAATTGATCGCTGCGCAGTTTGCTCATTGCTCGTCCTCATGGCCGCATCGCGTTCGAGTAAGATCGAGCGGTGCGAAGCCCGGGTTCGCGACTACCGCAATCAACGCACCTGGCAAAGGTCGCGGCGGAATCGAACAGCTCCACGCCGCGCACTTTGCCGTGATCACGAACACCGCGCCTGTTTGCCCTGGCGCCGACGTGAAAGCCGACTCATAGCCCGCAAGATCACCCTGACGCTGCTCGTAGATACCGCTCATCGCTTCGGTTTCGGAAACGGCATTCAACGCTACTTGCTTGGCTTCGATATCCATCCACACCTTGTTCTGGTTGCCGCGCCGGCCACCTGCGGATTTCATGTCATCCGAAACGTCCTTGAACTTTGCCGCTCTCGCCTTCGCGCAAAGCTTCCGCTTCGCCGACTTGAATTCGCGCGTGCGATACGATCAGCGTCCGCGCTCCACGCATGAAACCGGAATGATGAGCTTGCTTCCCGCCCGACCATGATCGTGAGATTGAGCACGCGGTTCTGCCTGGCGCCTACGAGTTCCTCGCCGTCAAAGGGCAAGACCTTGTGGTCGCTGCCGTTCTAGTCGGATTTCCGGAACGCTGCCGCCTTCCGAAACTTCGGTGATGCACGCGAAATTCGACTCGAGCGCTTCATCGAGCGTGAGATAGTCGGCGGATCTATCCTGGCCGGCGGATGGCGGAATCAGAGTCAGATCGGCTAAGGACGCGCCGGCGCCGATCAGGATGCCCAGCAGGGACTGCGCGATGGTTGTCATGCGTCCTCCCAAACTTATGTGACCTGCACAGTCTAGAATGGCGCTGGCTCAGCAGATGAGCCTGTCGCCGCCGCAACAGGTATTGGAGTGCGGCGCAAAGGAATCGGAGGAGATCCATGAATCGCACCGAACGCTTCTATCGCATAGATCAGCTTCTGAGCGGCGGCCGCATCGTGCCCTTCTCGACCTTCCTGGAGCGCCTCGAAGTTTCTCCCGCAACGGTCAAGCGCGATCTCGAATACATGCGCAA
>JACDAM010000259.1 GCA_013695435.1 Burkholderiales bacterium
GGTCCCCGATGCATGCAGATAACTGAGACTGGTCAGCGCAACTCCTTGAACGTATCCTGAAACGCCTGGCACGGCGCGTTATCGCCGAGGCCAGGCTCGACCAGCGCGAGCAAAGCGGCGGGCGGAAAAATCGCCGCCAACGCGAGCGCCGCGCCGCCGCGCGCGATCAGGCTGCCGGTCGAAGGATGAAAGTCCGGATTCTTGAAACTGCCTTCGATGATCAGCGGCGCGCGGGCGACAAAAAAGCTGACGTCCTTGGGTTCCGGCTTGATGACGATATGCAAACGCTCATTGTTGAAATTGATCGAGCCGTCGACATCGAATCGCGTATCGGTGCTGTCGATCACGCCCCTGACGATCTCGACCTTACCGTCCCTGGCCTGCAAATCCGCGATCGCGCAGCGAATATCGACTGTTTGTTTTTCGCCCAGCCACGCGAGCAGTGATTCGCCGCCATCGAGGCCGGCGAGCTCGACGAGCAATGCATCGAGTTTGCCGCCGCCCATCAACAGGAACGCGCCGCCGTCGGCGGAAGCGAGCATTTCGGCGATCGAACTGCCGGTCACCCATAGGCTCGCGCGGCCACCGACTACGCCCAGACTGTTTTCGGAAACTTCGAAATTGTCGAGGATGGACGCGAGCTTGATGTGCGCAACCTCGGCTTCGATCTTGCCCGCCGGCGGCTCGCTGGTTCCGTCCAGCGTCATCTGAAAACGGATATCGCCGCCGGCCGCGCCGAACTTCAGCGGCTTGAACTCAAGCTGCCCTTCGCGCAGCATGAAGTCGATCGTCATATCATCGAGCGGCAGGGTATCGGATTCCACTCGCCCGGCGTGATAGTTCACGTCTGCATTGAAGCGCGACAGCCGCGAAAAATGGATCGTCTCCATCGGCAGCGTGCGATCGCTGGCGCGCTGCTGCGCGGCTTTTTTCCGCTGTTTATCGGAAACGGTTTCGCCTGGGTTATCGCTGGGTGCGGCGCCGACCAGCCCGGCGAGATCATCGAAATCGAGCAACTGTGAATCGAGTTTCGCGCTGATGAATGGTTTGGCGCCGGATGTGTCCACAGCCATGCGGCCGGCGAGATCGCTGTCGCCTACCGTTCCCTTGAAGTCGGCGAATTGCCACAGATCGCCGCGCTTCGAGAGATCGCCGCGCAGACGGTACGGCGGCAGGTCGGGCAGACTGAATCCGAGAATCGGATCGAGCCGCTGTGGATTGGGACCGGCGATGTCGAGCGCCAGATGAAGTTCCGTGGCATTGATCGGATCACTGACCTCACCGTGAATCCTCGCTTTGGTTTCCAGCATCTCGAGGTTGACATCGAGCGGATACGGCTCGGGGCTCAGTATGCGGGCCAGCGGACCGATGGTGGCGGCGAGCCGGAACGGTTCATCCTGAAACTGGCCTACGCCGTTGATTCCGGTTTGTTCGGGCTGCTGCGAAATCACGAAGCGCACGTCGTTACCCGATTGCGCTTCGCGATAATGAATGCGGCCTTCGCCCGCCTTCCTGACCTGGGCGGCCTTGCCGGCGATTGCGCCCTGGGCCAGCACCAGATCGAGATCGGCATCGAGCAATCCTGAATAGCGCTCGGTAAGCCCGAACGGTTTCAACGCTTCGCCGAGATCGACTTTTTCGACATCGGCATGGATCGCGCCGTGCAACAATTTTTTGCGGTCGGCGTCGAGCGCGATCTCGACAGCGACTTCCCCGCCGCCGACATTGAAGCGCAATGGTTTTAGTTTCAATAAACCATTCTGCAGCGTCGCGTCTACGCGCAAATCTTCCAGCACAAGGTCTTCTGGAACGACGACCCGCTGCGCTGCGATTTCGACGTCGGCATCGACTTTGCGCAGATTGTCCCAATCGAACGGCTCATCGCTTTTTTTCTGAAGTTGATCGAAGTCGGCGTACGCGAGCGTGCCGGATTTGAGGTCAGCCTTGATAAACGGGCGCGGTCCTGATGTTCGCAGCAATGCGCTGCCCGACAGATCGCTGGCGCCGATCCTGCCTTTGAATTTTTCGACCTTGATGACGTCGTCATTCCTGGCAATGCGGCCCGATGCGTTGTAGCGCGGCAACTCCGGCAAGTCGACGTCGATGATTTTTTCGAGCCGATCCGTTCCGGGGCCGGAAACCGCCGCGTTCAAATCGAACTGTTGTCCGAGCCGGGCGATCCATCCATCCACGGCGATTTCGCTTTTCGCCAATGTGAGATTGAGCTCAAGCGGAATCCTCGCCTGCGGATCACCGAGCAACGCAAATGGCTGACCGCTGAAAACCATGCTCGCCGGCTCGCCGCGAAACGCTCCTTCGCCCTGCACCTTGAGCGCCCATTCCTGCGCTTGCTGCTCGCGGTTCAGCGTGAATACCAGGTTCGTGTTCTTCTCCGGGCGCCGATAGACGACGCGGCCGCTGGCGAGCCCGACATCGTCGCCGGAGAACGCAACCGCGAATTTGCCATCGACGATTCCGGCAACCGGATAGCGCAAATTGAACGGATCGAACAAGGGCTCGAGCGGCACATCATCGAATTGCATGGCGAGCTGTCCGGCGACGTCGGATTGCGCGGCATCGAGCGTTATTTGCGCGGCGAGTTGGCCGCCGCCGATGCCGAGCTCGAAAGGGTTGATGGTCAGATGGCCGTCTTTGAGCAAAACGTCGATGACAACGTCATCGAGCGGCAATTTGGTGCCGATGATTTCTTTCGCGTTAAGGCTGACCTGCGCGTTGATGGCGTTCAGCTTCTCGACATCGAAAGGCTCGCGCGGCGCGCCAACGACTTCGTCCTGATCGCGCGGTGCAGCATCGAACAAGCCGGCGAGCAAGCCGAAATCGAGTTGATCCGACACTAGATCGGCCTTGATCGAAGGCCGCGCAGCGCCGAGATCGACGGCGATATTGCCGTGCAAACCGCTCTTGCCGATGTTGCCTTGCAGATTGCCCAGACGCCAGATCTGGTCGCTTTTGGTCAACTGCCCGGTTACGCTGAATGGCTGCGCGACGGGAACCGGAATGCCCAATAGCGGAAACAGTTCTGCGCTGTTGGGGCCTTCGAGCGCCAGGGTCAGATTCATTCCGCCGAGCGCTAGCGGATCGGTCATCGTGCCTTCGATATTCGCGCGGGTTTCGCCTGCTGTCAGATGGGCTTCGACCGGATACAGGGCCGGGGCGGCGGCCGCGGAAGCGATCTGTTGCGAAGGCTGTTGATGCGCTGCCAGCATGGCGAGAGACCCGGCCCCGGCTTTCAGAGTAAAAGGCTGGTTGCCCAGGCGTCCCTGCGCCGCAAGCTCGATGGGCTTGCCGTAGGTGATACTGCCTTCGGCAGTAGCGAGGAAAACGTCAGCGGTTTTGTTGCGCTGGTCGTCTCGATAAACAATGCTGCCGTCACTCATCGACCAGTGCTCGATGGCCGGCAGTTGGCTCACCGGCTGTTCAGGAGCTTGCCCGACGCTGGGGGCGGCAGCCGATTGTTCAGCGGATTGCTGCGCCCTTTGATCCGGCGCCGGCGCCGGTTCCTGCTCGCCAGGCTTCGTTTCATTGGCCTTGCGGAGCTTCCAGTTGACTTGGCCTTGCGCCGATTTTTCGAGAACCAGTGTCGGCGCAACCAGTTTGAGTTCAGGCAACACAATGCGTCCGTCCCACAGCGC
>JACDAM010000260.1 GCA_013695435.1 Burkholderiales bacterium
GTCCTGATCGAAAAAAGGGGCGTCGGCAGCGGCAAACAAGACGATTTTTGCGTTCGGTAAATTACGGAGCCAGGCAGAATCGGCTGCGAATTCGCCTACAGAGATCGCGTTCAAACGTTCCCGCAGCACGGCTTCAAGAGCGTTTTCCCACCCTGGATCAACCTGGATCGACTGCCAAAGGCGAGGCGCGTCGAGCAACTGATTTTCGCTGAGCCAGGCGCTGGTCCGATCGCTTTTCGACAGGCGCTGCTGCAAAGTCTGAAGCGCTTGCAGGCGCGCGTGGAGCCCAGCCTGTTTTGCGCCGCAAGCTTCTGCGGATTGCAAAGAATCACGTCTAAGCTGTTCTTTATCCAACAATTCCTGCTCAAACTCACGCTGCATTGCCCGTGCTGCCTGCAAGCGTTCTTCGCAACCCGTCAATTCGAGACGCCGTTGTTCGAGTTGTGCCGGATCGGGGACTTGCAGACTGCGCCGTTCGCTCGCGAGACGCTCGTTGCGGCTTGCCAACTGTTGCAGGATGCGGCACGCGTGCTCGCAACGCGTTTGCTCGACCTGGGCGTGCTTCTCGATTTCCGCGCAACGGCTCTGCGCGTCATGCAAAGCGGAACGGCTGTCCCGCAAAGCTTGCTCGGCGTGCGGCAGGCGATCCGTTTCCGCCGCCTCGGCAACGCGGGTTTCTTCGACGCGCCGCGCCGCATCCTCGCGCTGGCGCCGCCAATCGATGAGGCTGTTTTGCGCCGTTTGCTGTTGAGCGCTTTGCCGATCGCGTTCGCCTTGCAGCGCGTCGATCTGTTGATCGATGCGCGGCCGGCGGTCGCGACGATGCTGGATTTCCTGTTCGAGACGCGCAACTTCGCTGTTGGCCGCATACAGCTCGCCCTGTGACGCATGCAAGGCGTCGGCACTGGCGTAATGCGCGGCGCGCAGCGTTTCCAGACGTGCTTCAGCCGTGCGTAAGCGTGCCGTTTCGGCTTCGAGCTCGATGGTCTGCTTGCCGATGTCGCGCAACAGTCGCGTCTGCAGGTTCAATGCTTCGTGTTTCTTCAGCCACCAAGCGAGATTTTGGGTGACGGCATATTCTTCTTTCAGCGCGTGGTATTGCTCGGCGATCGCGGCCTGCTCCGTCAGGTGTTCGAGCTGGCGCGAGAGATCATTCCTGATATCGTCTACGCGAACCATGTTGCGGCGTGTGTCGGCCAGACGCAACTCGGTTTCGCGGCGCCTTTCGCGGTATTTGGAAACGCCGGCCGCTTCTTCGAGAAACACGCGCAACTCTTCCGGCTTGGCCTCGATAATGCGCGAGATCATGCCCTGCTCGATGATCGCGTACGCGCGGCCGCCGAGCCCGGTGCCGAGGAACACATCGGCGACATCGCGGCGGCGGACATGCAGATTATTGATGTAATAAGCGGATTCGGAATTTCGCGTCAGCACGCGCTTGACTGAAATCTCGGCGTACTGCGACCATTGCCCCGCGGCTTTGCCGAGGCTGTTGTCGAAAACAAGTTCGACGCTGGCGCGGCCAACGGGCTTGCGGGCGCCGGCGCCATTGAAGATGACGTCGTCCATGGTTTCGCCGCGCAAATGCCGGGCCTGGGTTTCGCCGAGCACCCAGCGCACCGCATCGATGACGTTCGACTTGCCGCAGCCATTGGGTCCGACGATGCCGACCAGGGGGCCGGGAATCGGTATTTCGGTTGGATCGACGAAAGATTTGAAACCGGCGAGTTTGATCTGGGTCAGGCGCACGTACTGGGGGAACCTAAGAGCTTGTCCGTGGATAATTTATCCCGGCCCGAAGGGTTGGCGCCCGAAAGCGTCTGCCGCGTTGCGAACCTTGTCCAATGCATGACATTGGGCGGCGGCTCGCGCCTTGCATCCATCGCTTTGGGGCGCCAACGCAGGGCTAATATTCACGGACAAGCTCTAGTCTATAATCCGGGCAAACGCCGCGCGCCTTCAGGCAGCCGCGTGCCAATATTCTAACCGATTCATGCTCGGGTTACGCGATACCTTAAACGAAATTTCACACGAGATTTGCATGACGACATTACCTGCTTCCCCCCTTGAGGTTTTCGATAATCCTCATCCTGCGCGGGATTTTTTGATTCAGATGCAGATCCCGGAATTCACCTGCCTTTGCCCTAAAACCGGGCAGCCCGATTTCGCAACGCTGTTTCTCGATTACATCGCCGATCACAAGTGTGTAGAGCTGAAAAGCCTCAAACTGTATATCTGGTCTTACCGCGATCAGGGTGCATTTCATGAAGCGGTGACCAATCGCATACTCGATGATCTGGTTGCGGCTACCGCGCCGCGCTTCATGCGGCTGACCGCCCGTTTTTTCGTCCGCGGCGGTATTTTTACCACCATTGTCGCCGAGCATCGCATGACAGGTTGGCGGCCTGCGGAGACGCTATTCGTTCCGCTGTTGGCGTCGCAACCCGTCGAGCCAGTGGGCCTCGCTAACCGTTCAAGCGCCGAGTGACGCAATTGGTTTGGTCCTGACCAGCCCGGTCCGCGGCCGTCAGGGACGATGAAACTGGATCGCGCAGGCTGTTTGTGTTGGTTTCGTTCCTTCTCGCAACTCCAGGCACTGTTTTGAATACATTTCAATAGTTTATCGAAGACCCCAGAGTTAAAACATTTATCTGCCAGAGCATAACCCGGCTTTGACCGAATCGGGAACGCTTCCTGCTGACGGGGGATGAAAACCAGATATCCCTTTGATCCGAATGCTTCGGCTTGCTGAAACCCCTGTCATCCAATACACGAGTTGCTTGCTGAAACGATGCGCGAGGCGCGCCCGCCATGCCAGCCTCGATCAAAAGATCATCGCCATCTTTGCCTTGGCCTGGTTGGCAACCGCGTGCGCTCTCGGCCTGATTTATGTGGACGGCCGCGCGTTGCATCAATCGACGCTGCCCCTGGTCGGTCAGGCGCTGCCCTCGCTCACGGGCTTGTCGCAGTTGCGGCTTGAGCTTGGCCAGCAGAAGCCGATTCTGTATGAATACTATGCCACCATCGACCGCGCCAAATTCCTGCGCGACTGGCGCGACAGCCAAAGCCGTACTGACCACTTGCTCGACGCGGTGCGCGCCGGGCTGATTGGCGCAGAGCAGGCGGCGCCGATAACTCAGGCTTACGGTCGTTTCAATCTCGCCGCGCGGCAGTTCGACGATGCCTTGAACACGGCGCGCATCGATTGGGAACGAACGAGGACGCTGTTGGCTGAGACCGACGATGCTCTGGCTGAATTGGCTCGCACGGTGGATCGGCTGCTGATCCCGATCGAACGCAGCATGATTGCGTCCGAGCAGAATACCGGTCAGCGGCTCAACAGCCTGTTTACGACGATCGGCTTTTTTGCGCTGATCGTTCTTGTTACCGGCGTTTTTTTCGTCATCACCGCGCGCGCCTGGCTGCGCGAAGCCGGCAATCGCAGGCGGCTCGCGATGTTCGCCGAACGCGATCCGAATCCGGTGATGAGCCTCGCCGCCGACGGCAGGGTTGTCTACGCGAATCGCGGCGCCGAAAAAATGCTGAAAATGCTGGGCGGTGCTTCTGCAACCGCGGCAACGCTGCTGCCGCAGGACCTCGGTACACGGTTGCAGGCAATGCGCAGCGCCGGCATCCATCATGACAAATGGATTTATCCGGCAGCGGCGCTGACGCTTTCGTGCCGCGTCCATTTCCTGAAAGACCAGAATTCGTTCCACTGCTACCTGAGCGACGTCACCCGGCGCAAGCGCGCTGAACGGCAACTGGTATTCCAGGCTTACTACGATGGGCTGACCGGTTTGCCCAATCGACGCATGTTCGAGCGCCGGCTCGAAACCCTGCTCACCCGGCGCCATGCCGCCGGCATCGTCGTGCTGCTCAAACTCGACCGCTTCCAGTTGCTGATATCGAGCTTCGGTCACGTTGTGTGCGACCAGATTCTGCAAAACGCCGCGGCTCGTTTGACCGACGTGGTGCGCAACGGCGGTCAGGGCGGCAATCCGCGCGCGGGCCTGTATCGGCTCGACGGCGGCCGCTTTGCGATGATCGCGTGCGATGCCGGCAAGGAACAGATCGGCGAAGCCCTGACGAAAGACATCGTCGAAGCCATGAATACGCCGCTGGAAATCGATGGCCGCGAAGTTTTCGTGACGTTCAGCGTCGGCTTGAGCAGCTATCCGCCAGATGGCGTGGAATCAGGCGTGCTGTTGAAAAACGCCGAGAGCGCCATGCATTACGCTGAACAACGCGGCGGTCATGGCTATCAAAGCTATAGCGAACAATTGAATTCCGGCGCACGCGAGCGGCTCGATATGGAAAACGCCCTGCGCCGTGCCATCGAACGCGAACAACTCGAACTTTTTTATCAGCCGCAACTCGATGTCGCAAGCGGCCGCATCGTCGGCGCCGAGGCGCTTATGCGCTGGCGGCTCGATGGTCGCGGCATCGTCGGCCCCGGCGAATTCATACCGCTGGCTGAAGAGACCGGCTTGATCGTGCCGATCGGGATATGGGCATTGGAAACCGCGTGCCGGCAGGCGAAAATCTGGCAGGGCCTGGGATACGCCGACCTGACAGTCGCGGTCAATATTTCCGGGCGGCAGTTCCTCGCTGCCGACCTGCCGCAGACCGTCGCTCGGATTCTGCGTCACACCGGGCTCCCGGCCGCCCTGCTCGAACTCGAAATCACGGAAAGCGTGGCGATGAAGGACGTCGACCTGACGATCGCAACGCTGTGCCGGCTGAAGCAACTCGGCGTGAAATTGTCGATCGACGATTTCGGCACCGGCTATTCCTCGCTGGGTTATCTGAAGCGTTTCCCGATCGATAAACTGAAGATAGATCGCTCGTTCCTGTGCAACGTGACGAGCGATCCCAGCGATGCGGCGATCGCGCAGGCGGTTATCGCGCTGGGACGCAGTCTGAATTTGACGGTGCTCGCCGAGGGAATCGAAACGCCTCAGCAACTCGATTTGCTGCGGCGTTTTGGCTGCAAGGAGATGCAGGGCTATTTATTCAGTTGCCCGGTGCCTGTGGATCAGTTTTCGGCCCTGCTGCGCGGCGGCGGGTATCGCGAACCGCCCCCGGCACGCGAGGAGTTTATGCTCGATCTGGCCTGCCTTTCGCACTAAGCTGCGGTCTTCTTGCAGAAGCGTCGGAGCCCAGCCGCACGGCCTGTCCCCTACCGCGCTGCTACCCCCTAACCGCGCCGGAAATGGCGAGGCGTCCGTCAACCTGGCGCTCGGTCATTTTTGCCGCCATATCCTGGAGCAGTGATTCGCGCGCCAGCATCTGCGGCGTGACTTCGAGATCGACAGCTTCCAGAACCCGTCTCCAGCGGTAAACCCAGTCGTGCTGCAGCAGCGAGTTGACGACGTTGTCGCGGCGGATGCGAGCCAGCCGCACCGGCTGCGCTTCCAGATCAGCGATGGTGTTGGCAATGTCGGGGGCATCGAACGGAATCGGAATGATCGCATCCGGCCAGTTGAAGTACTCATTGAAAACCTCCGGCGCTGGCGGCTTGCCGAGCATCACGGTTCCCGCCGCCGCACCTTCGAAATAACGCATGCCGAGTTCCATATGCCCGCGGGTGACACCTGCCTCGTCCGCCCTCGCATGATTGGCGATAAAGTACTTGCATCGCTTCAGCAGGTTCGACACCAGCAGTCGATGCTCCTTCGCGTCGGGCACGTTGCCGTTTTTGACGGTGTCGAAGTAATACAGCCATTGTTTCTGCTCGGCGAACTCGAGCAGCGCCTGATGGGTGACCTGCGAGCGCCGCCCAAGATTCCAGACATCGATGGTGCGCCCCCGCGCTGCCGGATTGGGAGCGAACTTGACCATGTCGACGCCTAACGGCAGGTAGCTGCACGGGCGCCCGGTTATTTTCGAAACGATGTCGACGCTGTTGCGCGTGCCCAGAAAAATATGATCGAATTCTTTCAGAGGGCGCAACAAAAATTCACGCCCTTTCAACCATTCCTCAGTCCAGCATTCGCTGAGGTAACAAACTGCGTTCCGGCATTTTGTTCGCCAATTTTTGATTGAATTGATTGCAATCAGCTCGAAAATGTCCGCGCAGATGAGGAAGAAAAGATCGTATTTCTGGTTCAGAGTACAACTGTCAAAATGCGGCGAAAGAACGCGCGCCAGCCGCGTTGAGTGGGTCGCGTAGTTCGCCAGTGTGTACAGTCTGCGGCTCAGTTGGAACGAGTGCTCCGGCAGATAGGTATCGACGCTCTCCCATTCGCCGATCAGATCCTCCCACTCGTAGAAAACGCAGTGCCAGACACGATCGTGAATGACTCGCTCGGATAATGTGAATACCCGAGCGCCTGGACGCGCGTGGAACACTGTCCTCTTCCTGCCGAACAGACTCATATTCATCGGTTCAATTCGTCCCTGTGCGGGGCGCTTTGCGTAATGGTTTTCAGGCATCGAGGAGAATCGACGGAAATGTTTCTTTGGAGCAATATCCGGGCCTGTAGCTTGCAAACGGCTAACGTGTAGCGACCCGGCCGATGGGGTCCGGGAAATCTCCCTAATCCCTTGACCACATCGGCCGGCATCAGGCAGATGCGTGGCGTGTCCGGCCGGGTTATATTATCCGCCCTCTCATTCAACATCTATCCGGTGCGGTAACGCCTGGGTCAAACCTATTATGACGTTTTACGTCCGCCTTATCCCAAAAAAGAGGGATTGCTGTGAACTTTGCGAATTCTGGTCCGCGCATCGACAGTCGAACGTTGAGCAAGCTTCCGCTCATCGCGGTTTCGATCAACGGAACAGCCTGACGGGGTAAACCGCGAAAATGGCCAGGACCGAGAACCCCCGCGTGGCCGATTTCGGCTCATGGCATTCGCCGTTTTCGGCGGCAATGGTTGCCGCTGGCGCCAATTCATTAGGCCAGATTGTCAGCGATGGCGATGACGTGTACTGGGTCGAGATGCGGCCGTCCGAAGGCGGCCGAGGCGTTGTCGTACGAGAACAAGTTGACGGGACCGTGTCCGATATCACGCCGGCGCCGTTCAACGTGCGCACCCGCGTGCATGAGTATGGCGGCGGCGCGTTCACGACTATCGACGGAGAAGTATATTTCGTCAATTTCGCCGATCAGCGCTTGTATCGGCAGCGTGGCCGCAGCGCGCCGCAGCCGCTTACCGCTGCATCGGCAAGGCGCTACGCCGATTTCGCTTACGACGCCGCGCGCGAACGTTTGATCTGCGTGTGCGAAAATCACAGCGATTCCTCGTGCGAAGCGATAAACACCCTCGCCTGTGTCGCGCTCGATGACGGCAGCCAATGTATTTTGGTGACCGGCAGCGATTTTTATTCTTCGCCGCGTTTGAGTCCGGATCAGCGCCATCTTGCGTGGCTGTCCTGGCATTACCCGAACATGCCTTGGGACGGCTGCGAGCTGTGGGTGGGCGAGTTCGATGGCAACGGCAACATTGGATCATCGGAGCGCGTCGCCGGCGGCGCCTCCGAAGCGATTGTGCAGCCGCAGTGGTCGCCCGACGGCGTGCTGCATTTCATCTCCGACCGTAGCGGTTTCTGGAATCTGTATCGGCGTGTCGACGAAAACCTTGAAGCGCTGTGCGCTATGCACGCCGATTTTGCCGCCGCGCACTGGGTGTTCGGCTTGTCGACCTATGCGTTTCTTGCGCAGCAGCGCTTGATTTGCGCATACACCACGCTTGGCAGTTGGCGGCTGGCGACAATTGATACGCCAAACGGGGAGTTGACCGACATTCGCCTGCCCTACAGCGAGATCAGTTCTTTGCATGTGCAGCGCGGCGCTGCGGTATTCATTGCCGCATCTCCGAGTGAAGCGAGCAGCGTGGTCAGATTGCCCATCGATCGCGACGGCAAGATCGGCGCGATCGAAATCGTGCAGCGTTCGAGCCTGTTCACGCCGGACGCCAGCACGATTTCAGCACCGCAGGCGATCGAGTTCGCGACCCGGCACGGAAGCGAACAACTGACCGCGCATGGCTTTTTCTACGCGCCCAAAAATCCGCGCTTTCGTGCGCCGGAGGGTACGCGGCCGCCGCTGATTGTGATCAGTCACGGCGGCCCCACCGCCGCGACCTCAACCGCGTTGAACCTGAAAACCCAGTACTGGACGAGCCGCGGCTTCGCCGTTCTCGATGTGAATTACAGCGGCAGCACCGGCTACGGCCGCGCCTATCGCGAGCGGCTCAAAGGCGGCTGGGGCGTAATCGATGTCGACGATTGTATTGCCGGCGCGCGCTATCTCGTCGAGCGCGGCGATGCCGATGGCGACAAGCTGATCATCCGCGGCGCCAGCGCCGGCGGTTACACGACCTTGTGCGCGCTGACGTTTCGCGACGCGTTCAAAGCCGGCGCCAGCTATTACGGGGTTTCCGACCTTGAAGCGCTCGACCTGGATACGCACAAATTTGAATCTCGCTACACCGCCAGCCTGGTTGGTCCTTATCCCGAGATGCGCGCGACGTATGTCGAGCGCTCGCCCGTGCACTTCGCGTCGCAGCTATCGTGCCCCATTATTTTGTTGCAGGGACTCGATGATAAAATCGTGCCGCCGAATCAGGCCGAGAAGATGCTCGACGCGGTGCGCGCCAAAGGTCTGCCGGTTGCGTATGTCGCCTTCGAGGGAGAACAGCACGGCTTTCGCCGCGCCGAAAACATCCAGCGCGCGCTGGAAGCCGAGCTGTATTTTTACGCGCGCATATTCGGCTTTACGCTGGCCGAAAACATACATCCGATCGAGATCGAGAATCTGCCTTCGCCGCATCCCCGTTAGTCGCCGGTCGGCGCGATGCGGAATTCGAGCACGGTCGGCTGTGCGCATAGCGCCTCCGACAGGCGCCCTGCATTGTTTTTGTTCAGAGTCCTGATCACCATGCTGTACTCGAACAACCGGCCGTGATCGCACAATTGATAGCTGAGATTGGCGATGGTGAAGCCGTGCGCGGCAATCAAGGTGCGCATCTGCGCTTCAGGCATCGCCGATTCGCGCGCAAAGCGGATAACATGATGCGCGTAAAGCTGAGTCGGCATCCTCATTTCGATCCAGCGGAATACCGACAGCGTACCCAGAGTCAGGAGAGTCGCGACGGCTGCCGGAAAGTAGAAACCGATACCGACCAGAATACCGATTGCGGCCGTTATCCAGATCGATGCAGCCGTCGTCAGGCCGCGCACCGACAGGCCCTCTTTGAGAATCGCGCCGGCGCCGAGGAAACCGATGCCGGTCATAATGCCTTGCGCCATGCGCGTCGGATCGACGCGCACAGTATCGAAGTCGGTTACCGGAAACCAGCGCGCCTGATACAGCGTGACCAGCATAAGCGCGCTCGATGAGATGCAGACCAGCGCGTGGGTGCGGAAGCCAGCCGCCCGGCCGTGATAGCTGCGTTCGAGTCCGATCGCGCCGCCGGCCACAAGCGCGACGGATAGATGCACAACGATTTCAAGATGCTCCGGGTCTGGCGTCATGATTCGGTACCGGCACTCTTCTGATTGCCGCTCCCATATCAACTTTACGATGAAACAAAATTGGACATCAAATCGCTGATCCGCACGATTCCCGACTTTCCGAAACCGGGCATCCTGTTCCGCGACATCACGACGCTACTCAAACACGCCGATGGATTTCGCGAAACCATCGATCGATTGAGCGCGGCATTCGCCGATCTCCACATCGACAAAGTCGCGGCGATCGAAGCGCGCGGATTCATTATCGGCGCGTCACTCGCGTATCGTCGCAGCGCGGGTTTCGTACCGATCAGGAAGCGCGGCAAACTTCCGTTCGCTTGTTTCAACCAGGATTACGCGCTCGAATACGGCGCCGACAGCCTGGAAATTCATATAGACGCCCTGCAAAGCGGCGATAGGGTTCTGCTGACCGATGATCTGATCGCGACAGGCGGAACCGCGGAAGCGGCGGCCGCCCTGATCCGGAAGGCGGGCGGCATCGTCGTCGGTTGCGGCTTCGTGATCGATTTACCCGATCTCGGCGGCCGGACCCGGCTCGAACGGCTCGGCCTGCCGAGCGTGGCGCTGTGTCAGTTCGAGGGCCACTAGCGGGGTGGTGTTTCGTAAAGAAAAAGTCGCAAGTTCAAGAAATCAGTAGGTCAGGATGCCGAAGGCTCCCTGACAGCATCGGCTGGGTAATCTTTGTCAGGGAGATTGTGCACTCTGACCTACGCTTACTCGCTCGACTTTGTGCAAGAATTCAGCGGAACGGCACACTAGCCTGGGGGGCGGCGTAGCCCAGTTTCGCCAGATTGCCCGGCCGGGCCCGCCTGCCCTGCCTGGCGTTTGGCCGCGAGCGCGTCGAAATCATCGATATAGTCTTGCAGTTTGGCGAGCGTTTGCGCGCGTTGCGCCGGCGTGATCATCGCGTCGACCGCCAGAATCAGCGATACCGATTGTTCCTGAAAAGCGTCGGAAGCGCGCTGGTATTCAGCCGATTTGCCGCGCTGCCAGTTGTCCAGCCATTGCCGCAGGCTGGGCTCCAGGTCGGCCGGGGGTTTTCGATCGCGCAGGATGGCGACGAATTCCTGCTGCCTGCGAATACGATCGCCGCGCCACAGTTCGTAAGTCATCGGCATCGCATGGCTGATCGCGCTGATCTGCTCCTGCTGCTCGTCCGACAACGGCCCGACCCAGTGCTCCACCCGCTCTATGGTCTTTTCGGCGCGCTTTTCGCGCTGCTCCTGCAACGAGCCGCGCAAATGTTCCTTGCTGAACCTGGCGTTATTGCGCGCCAACTTCTTTTCCAGATTGTCGATTTGTCCGGGCGAAATCGTCGACAGCAGGCCGGCCGTTTCCAACGCTGTTCGATTCAGAACATCGTCATACTCGGAGCGCCCGGCATCGATCAGCCAGACGATATCCTCGCGCTTCAATCCGGCGGCCACTTTGATTTTGACTTCCCGCGATGTATCGGCGTATTCGGGCAGCGCGTTTGTGCGATGCCAGTTCAGCAGACCGTCGAGCCGCGTTCGCAGTATCTTTTCCTGCGGCTTGTCGAGCGCGAGATAATCGTCGGCCATCCAGCTCAGAGCCGTATCGGCGTTGTTGTACGTCAACTGAATGGCATTGCAGCCGGCAAGAAGCGCTGCAAGAAGTAAAGCGGTAAACCCTGTAATCAGTGGCATGTCGACAAAAAACGCAAATTGTTGGGACTTGGGAACGAAACCCTGGTTCAACTTCCTCAGGGAAAACGTCGGCGATGCTCGATGATGGCCGGGCTCACGACACCGGCTCGCATCCACTGGTTCAAATCTGCCCGCCCATCGGCTATCATAGGCCATAGCGCTGGTAACGCGCCCTCCTCAATCTTCCTTGCACGCCAAAGGAGCCGCTTATGATCGACGAGGAAATCGAAACCCTGCAGCAAAAACTTCATGAATTGCACATCGAGCATCGCGATCTCGACGTGATCATATCCCGCCTGTCGGACGGCAGCGTCGATCAACTGCAGTTGCGCCGTTTGAAAAAACGCAAGCTGCAACTGAAGGACCACATCGTGCAGTTGCAGAAGCGGATGACGCCGGATATCTTCGCCTGACAGCTGGCATTAGGCTGACAATTCGCGCCAGCGTATCACGAGAGCTGGCGTAGCCGGCCTCGCTGCTCCGGTTTGTTCTATCTGCGCGATCGCCTGTCGCGAGCGACAGCGCCGGCAACCAATGCCAGTACACCGAGCGCGATGAAGAAGACCAGCGACCAACCGGCGATGCTGAGACCCAGGAATCGCCATCCGACCTCGGCGCACTCTCCGGATCCCTTCAAAATCATCTCGAGCGCGCGCGTCAGCGGAAATTGTTCGAGCATGAACTCGAGCCCCGGCCCGCATTCCGGCACCTGATCTTTCGGCAGATTCTGCAGCCAGACCTGGCGGCCCGCGATGGCGCCGCCGATGGTCGCCGCGATCAACGCCAATCCACTGTATGACCAGGCGCCGCGGCGCCGCGGGCCATGCAGCGCGCCGATCAGGAAAATCACGGCGAGCGCCATGAATCCAACTCGCTGCAGAATGCACAGCGGGCACGGCTCCTGGCCTTCGACGTACTGCAAATACAAGGCGTAGGCGACAAGCCCCAGGCAGACGAAGAAGCCGGCGAGATAGGCTTTTCTGGTTCCGGTTTGCGACGGCACGGTCTTCCTCGACAAGAATCAGCGCAAGAATCAGCGGTTCAAACCTTCGGTTCGGATCTCTCGCTGCGGAACCCGGCATCAGCGCTTGGCACTAACGAGCACCGATGCTTCGAACTTCAATCAAGAATAGCACGCTCCCTCCGGTCAGCCCAACCAGCAGGGCGGTGGTTGATTTTGGCGGGTGGACCAAGGCGAAACCGCACGAGATCCAGGGAGTACTGTGGTCGTTCGCCTACTTCTTTTGCCTGCTATGCAGCTTTTATCTGCTGCGCCCTTTGCGCGAAGAGATGGGCATACAGGCTGGCGTCGATAACCTCAAATGGGCGTTCAGCGCGACCTTCGGCGCCATGCTGCTGGCGGTGCCGCTATACGGCTGGGCGGCAACCCGATACGCGCGGGCCAAACTGTTGCCGCTCGTGTATCTGTTCTTCATCGTCAATCTGCTGGTTTTTTACGCGTTGCTGAAAAATGGCATTGCGCCGCCGCCTTTGCCGCACATGGTACCGCTCGCATTTTTTATCTGGGTCAGCGTCTTCAACCTGTTCGTCGTCTCGGTATTCTGGAGTTTCATGGCCGACATCTACGATAGCGAGCAGGCCGGCCGTTTGTTCGGATTCATCGCTGCCGGCGGCACCCTCGGCGCGATTGCCGGGCCGGCGCTGGCCGCCGCATTGGCCTCGGCAAGCCCGCTGAATCTGTTGTTGATCGCGGCCGCGCTGCTCAGCCTCGCGCTGGTTTGCATACAGCGATTGTCGAGGTGGAGCACACTTGCGGCTGCGCCCGGTGCGGCGCCAGCGATACGCGGCGCCGCGCTCGGCGGCAGTATCTGGGGCGGGATCACGAGCTTGCGTAAATCGCGCTACCTGCTTGGCATCTGTCTTTTTATCGTGCTCTACACAACGTTGTCGACGTTCCTGTATTTCGAGCAGGCGCGCATCGTCGCCGATGCGTACGACGAGCCGAAACAGCGGACCGCGTTATTCGCCCTGATCGATCTCGCCGTCAATGTGTTGACCCTGGCGACGCAGATTTTCGTGACCGGCCGCATCGTCGATCGATTCGGCCTGCCGATCACGCTCGCGCTCATTCCGGCTTTGACGGCGGTCGGCTTCGCGGCGCTGGGTTTCGCGCCGGTGCTCGCGGCGCTGGTCGCGTTCCAGATCGCGCGCCGCGCCGGCGAGTACGCGATCGCCCGACCGGCGCGCGAAATGCTGTTCACGGTGGTCGATCGGGAAGCCAAATACAAGTCGAAAAGTGTGATCGATACCGTCGTTTATCGCGGTGGCGATGCGGCCGCGGGTTGGCTCTTCTCGGCAATCGCGGCGGCCGGCGCCAGCTTGGCGGCGATTGCCTGGATCGCGGTTCCCGTCAGCGCAATCTGGATGGTCACGGGCTACGGGCTTGGTATAGCGGCGCGTACTAAAGCTCGACAGCAATCGACGAGTGACTCACATTTCGGACATCCCAATGCTGGAGAAAAATCTTGAAGCAGCCCTCGTTTTCGCGGCGCGCCGCGTTGAAATTGTGCGCATTCGCGCCGCTGGCTTTTGCGATGCCATCGTCATCCGCTGCGCCACCTGGAATTTTGCAGCGGTCGATTCCCAGGAGCGGCGAGCAGTTGCCGGCAATCGGCCTTGGCACCTGGCAAACTTTCGATGTTGGCGACCGCGCCAATGAGCGCACTCCGCTCAAGGAGGTGCTGAGTCAATTCGTCGAACTCGGCGGTCGCGTCATAGACAGTTCGCCGATGTATGGAAAATCCGAAAGCGTGGCGGGCGATCTCGCGGCCGAACTCGGCGTGCGCGAAAAACTGTTCATCGCGACCAAAGTCTGGACGAGCGGACGCGAGGCCGGCATCGAGCAGATGACGGCCTCGATGCAGCGTTTGCGCGCGCAGCCGATCGACCTGATGCAAGTACACAATCTCGTCGATGTAGAAACACATCTCGAAACGCTGCGGCGCTGGAAAAAGGCGGGGCGCATACGCTATCTCGGCGTCACGCACTACCGTGTCGACGCATTCGATGAACTCGCGGCATTGATCCAAAGCGAGGCGCTCGATTTCGTGCAGCTCAATTATTCGATCATGACGCCGGCCGCGGAAGAACGTCTGCTGCCGATTGCCGCGGCAAACAAAACAGCGGTGCTGGTGAATCGGCCTTTCGACGGCGCAGCCTGGTTTGCAAGAACGCGCGGCAAACCGCTGCCGTCATGGGTGGGTGATTTCGATTGCGTGAGCTGGGCGCAATTTGCGTTGAAATACATTCTGTCAAACCCGGCCGTGACTTGCGCGATTCCGGCAACGAGTAAACCCGGGCATTTGATGGACAATATGCGCGCTGGGTACGGGCGATTGCCGGATGCCGATACGCGCCAGCGCATGCGCGCCTATGCGTCGAAATTGTGACTACGAAACCTGCGTGTGCGCGGTCCAGTTGTGCGATTTTTCCTCGACCTCAATGATGGGCAGCTTGACCGTGACGGCGACACCGGCCGGATCGTGATGGTTCTGCGCATAAGCCTGGCCGCCGTGGAAGCCGGCAATCAGGCGAACGATATAGAGCCCAAGCCCCAGATGCGGCTCGCTGCTTCCCTTGTGCGGCCGGATCGAGACCATGGATTCGAACAGGCGCTCCTGCATCTCCTTCGGCAACGGCGGCCCCTGATTGATCACGCGCAGGTATGCGTCGGCCGCATCAAGACCGATCTCGACGACGATGACGCTGTTGGCTCTGCTGAAGTCGATAGCGTTCTCGATCAGCTTATCGAGCAATTGCGCGATCAGATCGGGGGCGCCGTTCAGCCAGACCGTTTGTCCCGGCAAGCGCAGCTCGATGGCGCGCGGCGTATACGCTGCCTTGTAGCCTTCGACGCAGCCGGCGACAACTTTGCATAGATCGAATCGTTCGCGTTCACTGTTTTGCAGAATCTGCTCAAGCCGGGTCGCTTCGCTCATGCTGGTCAGGATGCTGGTGAGCCGCGCAAGTCCGTCCTGCGCCCGCTCCATATAAACCCGGGCCTCGTCGGGCAGCGGTTGCAGCTTCAGATTGTCGAGCGAAGAGCGGACGACGGCGATCGGCGTGCGCAGCTCGTGGGACAAGCGCGTCGCCATGCTTTCCAGATATCCGGTGTACTGGTGCAGCTTGTCCATGATGCTGGAAAAGCTGCGCGACAGGTCGCCGATTTCGTCGCTCGCGCGCGATCGCGCCATCACGCCGCGGAAGCGCCCCTGCGCATCGATAGCGCGCTCGGCTTCGTCGCGCAAGCGGCGGATGCGCGAGGAAATGCGCGCCGCAAAAATAAACAAGGTCAGTGCGCCGATCAGAAACACCGCGAGAATGATCGTAAACAAGCGTTCGAGCGCAAGATTTTTCACGGTCAGAATCGCGTTAGTCGTCTCTTCGACGACGACAGCGCCCATGACCTGATCGTCGATCCAGATCGGATGCGCGGCCGAGAGAATGACAGCGCGGTTATCGGATGTCAGCCGCCAGCGCGTGGTCAGCGAACCCGACAGCGCGCCGGCTATTTCCCGGCCGGCGAGCTGTGAAGCTTCGCTGAGTTCGTCGCGAAAATCATCGGTAGGTTGACGCAACACCCGCGCGTACACCGGCCGCAAAACCTGCTCTTCGGCGCGCTGCAGTACGTGCATCAGACCAGTCGGCGGCGCGATGGCGATACGATCGGTACGGTCCTGCCCCTTCAGGCTGCCGGCCTGCGCCAGCACACGGTGGCGGGCATCAACAACCCAGATTCGCGATGTCGTTCGCATCAGTCCTTTCAGAATCAACTCGATTTCGGACGATGGAATGAACACCCTGGCAAGCTCCTCAATGGTGTCCGTGCCCGAGGTGCCGATCACCGCTTCGATTTCGTGCGTGCCGTCATTGTCGACATCGGCGACGGCGAAGCCGACTCTGGTTCCTATCATGCTGATCGGCACGCGAATTTCAAGGTTGTAGCCTTGCTCGGTCGGCCGCCAGACGCCGCGCAAACGCGTCTCGACGCGGACAACCTGCGTCGTGTCGAGACCAGACGCCAGTTGATACGCGGCGATGGCGCCCCCTTCGGCGAGCGTGACCGCGTAGCGTGTAAATCCGCTGTCGCGCGTGGCGATCGCAACGCGCAAGTGATCGCCGCGATCCACCCGCGGGCTTTTCGTCGAACGCAACACGATATGGTTGTCGTTGACCAGAAACATCGCATACAGGTACTTGCCGAGACGGCCGACGTTGTGGCTAAAGGACAGCGACGCCGGGGTGTGCACCGCGCTGTTTTCGAGCAGATCGCCCTCGCCGTAGGAGCGCGCGAAATCGCCGTGTTCATTCCAGTCGTCAAGGCGACCATCGAGCTGGATCGACGCCGGCAACGAGCGCACGTAAACGTCGCTATGGCCCACGGTCGCATCTGCGACGTCGAATAATTTCGGCCTGTCGTGCAGCGCCGTGGCAACCGCGCGCGCGGTTCCGGCCAGCGTTTTCTCCTGACCCTGGCGCAGAAATTTTTCCATTTCGGAAACGTACTCGTAGCCGAGCCACGGAATGGTCAGCAACAGGCCCGATAGCAACACGAGTTTGCTGCGTATGCCGAATCCGTAGCGAAAGCGCTTCACTGCCGCATCAGGGCGAAGATTTCTTCGCGACAGCCTGCATGTTCCACCGATATCCCATGCCGTAAACGGTTTCGATGCAATCGAAACCTGCTTCGACTACGGCGAACTTCTTGCGAATCCGCTTGATGTGCGAGGTGATCGTGCTGTCGTCGACGACGAGCTTGGCCTCCTGCATCAACTGATCGCGATCCTTGACGTGACCGGGAAACTTGGCAAGCGCATGCACCATCCAGAATTCAGTCAGGGTCAGCGCCACCGCCGTCCCATCCCAGTAAGCCGTGATGCGCTTCATATCCAGAGTGAGCGGCGCGCGGTCGAGAATGTCTTCCGTGGCCGGCGGCGTTTCCATGATATCGGCGCGCCGGAACAGCGCCGAAATGCGCGCCAGCAGATGCGGCAGGCTGATGTCCTTGGTCAGATAGTCGTCTGCGCCCATGCGCAGGCCGGAAACCGTGTCGAAGTCGCTGTCCCGCGCCGTCAGGAAAATAATTGGCAGGGTTGCCGACATCGCGCGCAATTCGCGGCATAAGGTAAAGCCGCCGTCGACATCGTCATCGAGGCCGATATCGATCAGCGCCAGGTTCGGCAGGCGCGTTTTCAGCGCCTGCACGGCGTGCGTGCGCGTCGCATACGTCGCAACTTCGTAGCCCTGCTGGCGCAGCACATCGGCGTAATTTTCGCGTATTGCCGGCTCGTCTTCGACAATGGCTATTCTGCGGCTCATTTGCCCTCCATCTGCCTATAATCTACTTAATATATTATTTCTAGTATTTTGTATCGTTTAGTGTAATTACTTTTGCACAGTTACCATTTTCTTGCCATAATTCATCATTGCTTTTGCTCTTTCTCGCAGCGCCGAGCCATCTTCGCGGGTTTTAATTGGCCATGCAAGCGGCCGATGGAGCGGCCGGGTTATCAACCTCCGCGGAGGGAAAGCAATGAAGAATCTGGTGTGCGAACTGACTGGTTGTGAAATCGACCGCGAGCGCAATGCTGGATGCGATTGCGGTGTATGCAAGCGATGCCTGAAACAACGGGGAAACCCGAAGAAAGTCGTACTGAGGAGGCGGCGGGCGTGGCTGCGTTACTACTCGCAGACATATTTTTGCTGGCCGGACTGCGGCAATCGTCTTGGCGCCTGAAAGACTCAGGCGAGGGATTCACGGGAGATAATTTGAAAATCAGGAACTCGATGCTGCTCGATTTTTGCGGAACGATTTTTGCGAGCCTCGTGACAGGCCTTGTGTGCAGCACCTTGATGGCAGCGTTGGTGTTGATTCTGACGCACAGCGCCGCCGCCGGGGTTCAGTAGAGCAGGCCCCCGGCTCAGCCTAACGCAAAATCGCCGCGGCGAGATCGACTTCACCGTGCTGCTCGAACGGTACTTTCCATTTGTTGGCGCCGACGATCGCATCCCCTCTGAGGCGGTAGCGTAAATCGCCTTTCAGCGCATTTTTTACCTGCCGTAGCAGTCCACCAAGATTGCTGATCGCCTCGACCTCCACCACATCCGATCCATACCCCGACACCGTGACCGAACGGTTGCTGACGCCGGTCGCGAATGGCTGGTCGTTGATCTCTATCACATAGTTCAAGGCATGGATCGGCAACGCAAAGTCGTTCGGATTCTGCACGCGCAATTCCAGCCTGAAGCGCTGCTCGAACAGGTTCGCACCGGTCAAACTCAAGCCCGCGATATTGAATCGTGGCGGCTCGGTATTCAGCGGCAGACCACTGCATGCGGTAAGCCAGCCTGCCGCGACCAGGGCGGGCAAATTCTTGATTTGCATGATTCGAGCTCCGGAGTGAAGCCTGCAAGCGATGCCGCCAAAAATAGTATCGGCGGCTTCGGGGTACGAAGACTATGTTACGCGCGAATAGCAAGAAAAAACGCAGCCTCGGCTGCGTTTTCAGGTTCAACGCAACTGAAACGTCTCATCGAGCTACCGCCGACCTGATCTGGTCGAGCGCCGAAGGGTCGTCCAGCGTCGTCAGATCGCCCGCTTCACGGCCTTCGGCGAGCGCCTGTATGCTGCGCCGGAGCAATTTGCCCGAGCGCGTTTTCGGTAGCAAGGTCAAAAAATGCACGCGCGTCGGCCGTGCGATCGCGCCGAGCTTGCCATCGACGACCTTCATCAGCACCTTCTCCATCGCCGCCCTGCCCTCCTCGTTCCGCGTCTCTGTGGCATCTTTGAGCACGACAAAAGCCATCACCGCCTGGCCTTTGACTTCATCGTGCACGCCAACCACGGCAACCTCGGCCACACCCGCGTGCGAACTGATCGCTTCCTCGATTTCGCGCGTGCCGAGGCGATGGCCGGCGACGTTGATCACGTCATCGGTGCGCCCCATGATGAAGTAATAGCCGTCTGCATCGCGCGTCGCCCAATCGAATGTCGAGTAAGCGAGCGTGTCGAAATTTTTGAAATAGGTTTCGACGAAACGCTCGTCATCGCCCCAGACTGTGGACAAGCATCCGGGCGGCATCGGCGGGACGATCGCGAGCACGCCCTTCTCGTCGGCGCCGACTTCCTTGCCAGTCGCTTCGTGCAATAGCCGGATGTCATAACCGTAGACGGCGAAGCTCGGCGACCCGAACTTGCGCGGCGTTTTTTCGACGCCGGGGACGCTGGACAGAATCGGCCAGCCAGTTTCGGTTTGCCAGTAATTGTCGACAACTGCTACGCCCAGCGCATCGGCGATCCAGCGCGCGGTCGGTTCGTCGAGCGGTTCGCCGGCGAGGAACAGGTATTGCAGCGAGCTGACGTCATGTTTTTTGAGATACGCGGCGTCCTGTTTTTTCAGCACGCGAATCGCCGTCGGCGAAGTAAACATCACGTTGACGCGATGGTCTTCGACGATCTTCCACCAGATACCGGGGTCGGGGCGAATCGGCAGCCCTTCGTAAACGATGGTCGCCGAGCCGTTGATCAGCGGCGCGTACACGATGTAGGAATGGCCGACGACCCAGCCGATATCGGATGAGGTGAACATCGTCTGCCCCGGCGCGCAGCAAAAAATGTGCTTCATCGATGCCGCCAGCGCGACGGCATGGCCGCCGGTATCGCGCTGCACGCCTTTCGGTTGTCCGGTAGTGCCAGAGGTGTACAGGATGTACGAAGGTTCGCTCGATTCGAGCCATTCCACCGGCACTTCCACCCCGTCGTACTTCGCTGCCTGTTCGGCATAATCGAGATCGCGCCCCGCTGTGCGCGACATGTTTTTGTCCAGCCCGCGATCGACGATGAGCACGTGTCGGGGCGGCGATTCAGCCAGACGCAGCGCTTCGTCGACGAGGGGTTTGTACGGTAAGGTTTTGCCGCCACGCATGCCGGCGTCGGCTGTGATCATCAGCTTCGGCTCGGCATCGTCGATGCGCGTCGCCAGGCTGGCCGATGCGAATCCGCCGAACACAACCGAATGGATCGCGCCCAGGCGCACGCAGGCCAGCATCGCGAAAACGGCTTCGGCAATCATCGGCATGTAGATCAGCACGCGGTCGCCTTTTGCGATGCCGAGATTTTTCAGCACGGCGGCGAAGCGGTTGACCTCGGTGTGCAGTTCGCGAAACGTGTAAGTTTTCTGCTGGCCGGTCTCGGTCGAAATAAAGATCAGCGCTTTTTGATCGCCGCGCGTTTCCAGATGACGATCTACTGCGTTGTGGCAAAGATTGGTTTTGCCGCCAACGAACCATTTGGCAAAAGGCGGCTTGCTGTAATCGAGCACGGCCTCAAAAGGCTGATGCCAATCGATCAGCGCGGCCTGCTCGCGCCAGAAATTGTCGCGGTCGGCGAGCGAGCGATTAAGGAAATCTTTATAGGTAGTCATTTTTTTTCAACCATCCTCGGTAGTGTCTTTATGAGTTTTTGGTTATCTTATTCACGCGCTGACCCTAAAGTTTACTCTTCGAACAAATCGATTGCGTTGAGCGGTGCACGCCAACCACGCTTCCGCGCGTCTGCCCTCCGCGTCGACAGGAACGGGATAGCTGGAAAGACCTCCGAAGTCGTCCGGTCGCTGATTGGTATTTGTTACCGCGCGCATGAGGCAGTGAGAACCGATATCAGGGGCGGTCAGCACCTATCGAGCGACGGCGATTCATGGTGAAGTACTCCTGAGTTCTAACGCCAAAGTTAAGCGGC
>JACDAM010000261.1 GCA_013695435.1 Burkholderiales bacterium
GCGCCTGCTCACCAATCTCCATACAAGGCCTGCATTGCCGCGAGTGCGGCAGGGCCTGCGGTTTCGGTGCGCAGGATGCGCGGGCCCAAAGCAACCGGAACAAATCCGGCCGTCGCCGTGGCGCGCACTTCGTCGTCCGTGAAGCCGCCTTCCGGCCCGATCAGAACTGTGAGCTTTCGATTCGGCGCTGGGAGTTTACGCAAGCTCGCTGGCGCATCCGGTGACAAAATCAGACGCAATTCGGCTTCGACCGCGCCTTGCTCCGCCTCATCTTTCAGTTGGCCTAACCAATCGGGCAGCGCGATCACCGCGCCGATTTCGGGAATCCGATTGCGACCGCACTGTTCACAGGATGCGACCACGATGTTCCGCCAATGCTGCGCGCGTTTGGCGGCGCGTCCGGCATCGAGCCGCACGACGCTGCGCAGCGTCGTCAACGGTCGTATGCGCGCTGTGCCGAGTTCGACGGCTTTTTGCACCACCCAGTCCATTTTTTCCGCATTCAGCACGGCCTGCGCGAGCGTGATGGCGAGCGGAGACTCGCGCTCGACAGGGTGGAATTCAAGATCGCCGACGACGACAGCGTCCTTGCCGCAATGCGTGACCAGCGCCGTAAATTCGCCGCCGCGGCCATTGAACAGAACGAGACGATCGCCGGTCCGCACGCGCAGAACCTTGAGCGCGTGATGGGCGGCGGCAACCGGCAGCCGAATGTCGGCCCCGGTTTCGAGATCGATCGGGCAATAGAAGCGGGCAAGCGGCATGAAAGGTTGAATGGCGATGAGGCCACCAGGGTAACGGTGAGGACTGCGCGCCGTCGGGGAAGATGTTCGCGCGTGATATTATATGCGCGCGACGCTTCTCCGTCGCCGCGCCAAAATCAACATGAGCGAATCCTCCCCGGTCTGCACGTTCGGCTCCCCAGCCCCCGAATTCGATTTACCCGGCACTGACGGCAAGCGCTACCGCCTCGGCGATGTGCGCGGCAAGAATGGCCTTGTCGTCATGTTCATCTGCAATCACTGCCCTTACGTTAAAGCGGTGCGGACGCGGCTGGTGCGCGATTGCGCCGAACTGCTGCAACATGGCATAGGTTCTATCGCCATCTCGTCGAACGACGTCGCCGATTACCCGGAAGATTCGTTCGACATCATGCGGCAAGTCGCCGAGCAGTTCGCGTTTCCATTTCCTTACGTATGGGATGAATCGCAGGCGACAGCGATGGCTTACGGCGCGGTTTGCACACCCGACTTCTTCGGCTTCAACGCCGGCCTCGAGTTGCAATACCGGGGCCGACTCGATTCTTCAGGGAAAAGTGAAAGCGCCGGTGCGCGACGCGAATTGTTCGAGGCCATGCTGCAAATCGGTAAGACCGGCCGCGGGCCGACCGAGCAAATTCCAAGCATCGGCTGCTCGATCAAATGGAAACGCGACGCCTGATCGAACCGGCGATGCTGCCGGTCGAGGAAATGCTCGAACCCGTGATCGCCGCCGTCAAGGCCGTCGCCGCCGCCGAAATCATGCCGCGCTATCTGCGCGTCGCCCACAAACGCAAGACAGACGGCAGTCTGTACACCGAAGCCGACATTGCCGCGCAGGAAGCGCTATCGCGGAAGCTGCGAGAAATCTACGACGGCGCGATGATCGGCGAAGAGATGACGCGGCTCGAACAGGCCGAACAATGGCTGGCCGGCGATGCCGGCTTATGGTGCGTCGATCCGATCGACGGCACATCGAATTTCGTCAACGGTTTGCCGTACTTCGCGGTTTCGGTCGCACTGATGCAGCACGGCCGCAGCATACTCGGCGTGGTCTACGATCCGGTCTCCGACGAAGTTTTTTATGCGGCGCAAGGCCGCGGCGCTTATCTGAACGGCGAGCCGCTGCCGATCAAGGATCGCGCGCCGGCGTTGCGAGAGGCCATGGCGAGCGTCGACTTCAAACGACTGACGCCAAAGCTTGCCGAGCACCTAGCCACCGAACCGCCGTATTCGTCGGCGCGCAACTACGGCGCCAGTACGCTTGAATGGTGTTACACCGCAGCGGGCCGTTTCGATCTGTATCTGCATGGCGGCCAGAAACTGTGGGATTACGCAGCCGGCTCGCTGATCCTGAAGGAAGCCGGCGGTTCGATGTGCACCTTGAATCGCGACGATTTCTGGGCCGGGCGGCT
>JACDAM010000262.1 GCA_013695435.1 Burkholderiales bacterium
ATCGTCGACCGGCACAAAAGTCAGCAACTCCTGTTCAATCGCGTGGCTGTTGTGCTCGAACACGCTATAGCCCTGACCGTGGCGCGCGCGGTAAGCATCGAGCTCGCGGATCGGCGATGCTGTCGGCGTCCAGTAGACGCCCATGTCGTCATCGCGAATGTAAATCGCATCGCCCGCCGGATCGCCGACCGCATCGTTGCTCCACGGCGTCAGACGGTTGCTCTGACTGTTGCCGTACCAGGTGAATCCGCTGCCCGATTCGCTGACCAGCGCGCCGAAATTGACGTTCGCCATGACGTTGACCCAAGGCGCCGGCGTGCACGCTTTAGGGCCGAGATAGATCACGTACTCGCGGCCATCCTGGGTAAAACCGCCGAGGCCGTTAAAATATGGCAACTCCATGTAGTACAACGGCGGCGACGGCTCTTCCCGGAACCGCTGGTTGATCGTTAAAGCTTGCGGCAGCGGGGTGGTTTGCGCCGGCGTCGTCAACTGTTTGCGCAGCGAACCCCTGGCCGCCACCAGCACCACCCGGGCGCTCGCCAGCATCAGGTTCAAATCGCGCTCGGGGAGATTGGCCGCCGCCAGCAGAAACACGTTGCCGGTCGCGCCCTGCGCCGGCGTCTGACCTTGCGTCTGGCCGTGCGCCAAAGTCAGGCGGCGCAGTCGATCGTGCAGAGTTTGTTCATAGCTTGCCGCTTCCTCGTTCAGAATCACAAGATCGGTCTTCAGGCCGCGCAAGCGCAGATAGTTCCAGGCGGTCAGGGTTTCGGCGACGAGGTCGATATCGTGCGCATCGGCGACGGTCGCGATGATGATCGGCAAATCCCCCGAGATACCGTGCGCCCACAGGCCGGACTGGCCGAGCGCGTTGCGCCGCAAGCGCTCCACCGGCGGGCGCAATTGCGCGTGCGGGTAAAGCAGATGTCCGGCCAGCTCCTCGAACCAGCGGCTGTCGTCGCGATGAATGCGCAGGCGGCGCATTTCCAGTTGCGTGTGCGTCCACGCCAGTTCAAACGCGCGAGTGATGGCGCGCGTGTCGGCATATTTTTGCGCAATGGCCAACACTTGTTCACGCGAATCGGCGACGGCGGTGAAGAATGAAAGCTGCACGCGCGCGTTACCCGCGAGGATGACGCGGCGGCGCAGGCTGAAAACCGGGTCGAGCACGGTGCCGGCGGTGCCGGTCAATGCGCGTTCCAGCGCCTGCGGATTATCCAGCGTCCTGCCGCGGCCGATAAATGCGGCACGCTCAGTCTCGAATTGCACCGCGCCGGGCGGCGAGACGCTATGCGCAGCCCACAGGCCGGCGTCATTCGGCGAGCCGGCGCGTCGCCACGCGAGCAGGGTCTGCGGCAGCGCTTCGGTTTCGACGAACAGATTGTTGAACGCGGGATGCGCGCGATCGGCGTTGTGCGCGGCCAGCACGATCTCGGCATAGCTGGTCACTTCGATGACTCTTTCGCGCGAGCTGTGATTGATCAGGGTTACGCGGCGGATTTCCGTGTTGTCCTCGGGCGACACGACGATTTCCGTCTGGGTATCGAAATCCTCATCGCGCCGGAAGAACTCGGCTTTGTCCTCATTGAAGCTCACCGAATGGCGGGCGCTTGCCGAACGCATCGGCTGATGCATAGCGGACCAGACGCGTCCGCTGCGCATGGCTTTCAGATAGATAAAACTGCCCCAGCCATCGCGCGTGGTGTCGGCGCGCCAGCGCGTGATGTCGATATCGCGAAAGCGGCTGTAACCACCGCCGGAGTTGGTCACCATCACCGAATAGGAGCCGTTTGACAGCAGATGAACTTTGGGCGTCGAGGTGTCAGGCGTAGCGATGCGGCTGCTTTGCGGCGCGGCAATGAGCGGGAGCAGGCGCGGCAGCGGTGCTTCGCGCGCGTAGTCCGTGGCTACCGCCACCGCTTGCGGAATGCGTTCGAACAGCAGCGGCTCGGCGGCCCGCACCCGGGCGTCGGCATGAAAGCGGGCGGGCATGATGTTATCGTGCAGTGCGTTATCGAGTGCGGCCAGAATCATCCCCTGGTGATGCGCCATATAGGCATGGACCGGCACGCCGCGCGCGCCGCGCGGATCGCGCTGGCGCGAATAATCGATGGACTCGAAAAATCCATAATCGCCGAGCAGGCCGAGCGGCTCGAGATCGGCCATGCGGCGTAAATTCTCGAGCGCCGCGGCGGGTGCCACTTGCAGCGCCAGGGCCGAAGAATACGGACTGACCACGAGGTCTTCTTCGAGCCCGCGTTTCAGACCCAGGCCGGGCACGCCAAACGCGCGGTATTGATAAATCTGGTGCGCATCGAGCGCGCTGAACGCCGCTTCCGAGATACCCCACGGAATGCCGCGCTGGCCGCCGTAGTCGATCTGGCTTGCGACCGCCGCCGCGCACGCCTGATCGAGCAGCGAATGTTTGAAGCTGCGCGTCAGCAACAAGCGGCATCAGGTATTCGAACATGGTGCCGCTCCACGACAGCAGCGCGCGCCGCCCGAAGGCCGATGCATACGGCCGGCCAAGCGCCCACCAATGCTCGACTGGCACATCGCCGCGCGCGATTGCCGCAAAACTGCCGAGGCGCGCTTCGCTGGCGAGCAGATCGTAATAGGAGTTGTCGAGCCGCAAGTCGCTGACGTTGTAGCCGATCGCGAAAAGCTTGCGTTCCTCGCGATATAAAAATCGCATATTGATGGCGTCCGCCAGTTCGCCGACGCGGGCGATGACCTGTTCGGCGATTGCAACTTGCTGTGCTGCGGCGCGTTGTGCGGAGGCGACTGCCGTGGCAAGCCGATCGAGCCAATCGCGCGTTGTCTGCGGAACGCCGA
>JACDAM010000263.1 GCA_013695435.1 Burkholderiales bacterium
ATAACGAACTCGACGATTCGATCTTCACCCTGAAGCTGACGCCGAATCGCGCCGATTGCCTGAGCCTGATTGGGGTCGCGCGCGATGTTGCCGCAATCACCACGACCAGTCTTTATCTCGCCCATGGCGCCGTGGTTGCGCCGCAAATCGCGGATGTCCTGAACGTAAAAGCTGAAGCCGATGCGTGCCCGCGCTACTGCGGGCGTATCGTTCGCGCCATCGATATGCGTGCGCCGACGCCGGCGTGGATGCTGCGGCGCTTAGAACGCAGCGGCATTCGCGGCATCAACGCCGTGGTCGACGTTATGAACTATGTGATGCTCGAACTGGGTCAACCCATGCATGCTTTCGATCTCGCGCGCATCGATCGCGGCATCGCGGTCCGCTACGCCGGCGCAGGCGAAACGCTCGCCCTCCTGAACGGCCAGACCGTGGCCCTGACGTCCGACATGCTCGTGATCGCCGATGCGTCGAAGCCATTGGCGCTCGCCGGGATCATGGGCGGCGCCGATAGCGCGGTGTCGGGCACGACCGCCGATGTTTTCCTCGAAAGCGCTTTTTTCAACCCGCAGGCGATCGCCGGTAGAACGCGCCGTCTCGGGTTCGCCACCGATTCGGCGCATCGCTTCGAACGCGGCGTTGATTTCGCCGCCACCGGCGCCGCCCTCGAACGCGCGACGCAACTGCTGATCGACGTTTGCGGCGGCAAGCCGGGGCCGGTGTCCGCAGCGAGCGGCAATCTGCCGCGCCGCGATCCAGTCAGGCTGCGCGCCGGGCGCGTCGAGCGCGTGCTGGGCGTTCCATTTCCGGCGCGCAAGATATCGCCGCTGCTGCGCAGATTGCATTTGAGTTTCGTCGAACACGACGGCGAGTTTCATGTGACGCCGCACAGCTACCGTTTCGATCTCGAGCGCGAAGAAGACCTGATCGAGGAAATCGCCCGCATCCATGGCTACGATCGGTTGCCGGCAAACAAGCCGCACAGCGAGTTGACAATGCTGCCGGTGCCGGAAGCCGTGCGTGGCGTGGATGGTTTGAAGGCACAACTGGTTGCGCGCGAATATCACGAAATCGTCAGTTACAGTTTTGTCGACCAGGCAACGGAATCGGACATTGCCGGCAATCCCGAACCCATCGCACTCAAGAATCCGATCGCGAACCATATGAGCGTGATGCGCAGCAGTTTGCTCGGCGGCCTGCTCGAAGCGTTACGCTACAACCTGAACCGTCAGCAGGCGCGCATCCGGATTTTCGAAATCGGCCGCTGCTTCATCCGTGATGCCGATGGCATAGAACAGCCGGAGCGTGTGGCCGGCCTGTGTTATGGCGCCGTGTTTCCCGAACAATGGGGGGCGGAAGCGCGCGCCGTGGATATTTTTGACGTCAAGGCCGATCTCGCCGCGCTGTGCGCGCCGTTGCCGCTGCGAACCGAAGTCGCGCAGCGCGACGCATTCCATCCCGGCCGCTGCGCCCGTGTTTTCATCGACGATAGGTTCTCCGGCTGGCTCGGCGCCCTGCACCCAAAGTGGCAACAAAAATACGGATTGCCGCAGGCTCCGGTTTTGTTCGAGCTCGAATGCGCGGCGCTGGCTTCGACACCGTTGCCCAAGCATCTGGAAGTGTCGAAGTTTCCGATCGTGCGGCGCGATCTGGCGCTGCTTGTGGACGAGAAAGAGTCTGCCCAAATCGTGATTGAGCGTCTTCGGCAAGTCGCGCGCGGCAAGACGGTCGAGTTTGAGTTATTTGATGTGTATTGCGGCCAAGGCGTTGAATCCGGTAAAAAAAGTCTTGCATTCCGCATATTATTACAAGATACTCAAAAGACCCAGATAGATGCCGAAGTCGACGCTTTTATCGCGGAGATACTTGAAGTGACAGGGAAGAAGTTCGGCTATAAATTGCGGATATAGAAGGATAACAATGACTCTAACGAAAGCAGAGCTCGCAGAACTGCTGTTTCAGAAAGTCGGTTTCAACAAGCGCGAAGCAAAGGACATGGTGGAATCGTTTTTTGAAGAGGTGCGCGCGGCGCTCGAAGAGGGGGAGGTTGTCAAGCTTTCGGGGTTCGGTAATTTCCAGTTGCGCAACAAGCCGCAGCGCCCGGGCCGTAATCCGAAAACGGGCGAAGAGATTCCGATAACGGCGCGCCGGGTAGTGACTTTCCATGCCAGCCAGAAGCTGAAGGCGATGGTCGACAAGAGCTACCATGGAAACGAATCTTAAAGAGGTATTGCCGCCGATACCGGAAAAACGCTACTTCACGATAGGCGAAGTCGGCGAACTGTGTGGCGTAAAGCCGCACGTATTGCGCTACTGGGAACAGGAATTCGCGCAACTGAAGCCGGTCAAGCGGCGCGGTAATCGGCGCTATTACCAGCACCATGAAGTGCTTCTGATCCGGCGCATACGCGAACTCTTGTACGAACAGGGATTCACGATCAACGGCGCGCGTCATCGTCTCGAGGAATCCGAATCGAAGGCTACAAAAAATGCGGCTTCCAAAAATCTGGGAATCCCGGAAATCCGCGCGCAAATCCAGAGCGTCATCGATCTGCTGCATCAGGAGTAAGGTTTTGGTCTGATATAATTTGCGCGGTCGGGGCGTAGCGCAGCCTGGTAGCGTACCTGCATGGGGTGCAGGTGGTCGGAGGTTCGAATCCTCTCGCCCCGACCAGTTGTCTATCCGGCGTTCGTTCGATTCCGCCTGGTTTATTGCGCGGGCGTTACCGCACTCATCCCGCAGTCATCCACACATTCTTTACGCGCTCGACTCTCGTTCACCGCTGTCGTTCACGGGCGGTCTTCTCGCCGGTTTCCCGTTCTTTCCGGGTCGCGCCTTGTCATCTTGCAATGTGCCCGCGTATCGACAGGCTGTCGCCGTTTCAGCGTTTATTCGTCGCTGTTCCGGGCCGCTTCGATCGGTAAACAACCCGCGCCGCTGCCGCCGCAAATCGGATAATGCTTAAGCTGGTTCAAAGCAATCGGCTCGAAGTTCTCGCCGACAGCATGCTTGCAGCCTGGCCGCCGCCGGCGATTGTCGATCTGCGGCCGCGGACGATCATCGTGCCCAGCGCGGCTATCGCGCGCTGGCTCAAATACGCAATCGCCGATCGCCTGGGGATTTGCTGCAACGTCGATTTCCCTTATCCGGCGCAGTTCATCTGGCGCACGTTCGCCGAAGTGCTGCCCGAGATTCCCGAAACGTCGCCGTTCGATGTCGGCAGCATGGCGTGGCGTTTGTATGAGCGGTTCGGCGATCTCGCGGATCGCGCGCTGGCGCCGTTGCACGCTTATCTTGCGCGCGTCGATGCACGCGGGCGCATGGATCTCGCCCGTCGCGTGGCCGGCTTGTTCGATCAATATCTGGTGTTGCGGCCCGATTGGCTGCAAGCCTGGCGCGAAAGTCGGCTGATGGGCCTGGCTCCGCCGGCAACCGAACGCTGGCAAGCGCAATTGTGGCGCGATTTATTGAAGGGCGTTGCGGGCCTCGAGCAGCACCCGAAGGAAGCAGTGTTCGCCGAACTCGCCCGACTCCAGGCGGATGGAGCCGACTTGTCGGCCATCTTGCCGGCGCGCATAGACGTGTTCGGCGTACCGCTGTTGCCGCCGCTGTACTGCGAAATTTTTTTGCGCCTGTCGCACTTTACCGAGCTTGTGTTTTTCACGCTGAATCCATGCCGCGAATATTGGGCCGATATCGTTTCGGAACGCGATCTCGCCCGCATGGCGCTGAAGGATCGAAGCAAAGCCGAGTTTCGCGAAACCGGGCATCCGCTGCTTGCATCGCTCGGCCGGCAACGACGCGACAATCTCGCCTTGCTGGTCGCGCTGAGCGGTGAAGAAGGGGTCGACGAGCAGGATGCGTTCGTCGCGCCCGAGGGCGCCACGCTGCTGCATCGCTTGCAGCGCTCGATACTCGATCTCGACAACCTGACAGCCGGTTCCGGCGCTGATCTTTGCGATGGGTCGATCCGCATTCACGTCTGCCATAGCCTGACCCGGCAGCTCGAAGTGCTGCACGACCAACTCCTCGATCGCTTCGCAGCGTGCAGCGATTTGCGCCCGGCCGACGTCGTCGTGATGGCGCCCGACCTCGACGCCGCCGCGCCGATTATCGATGCCGTGTTCGGCGCCGCGCCAGCGCGCCGTTTCATACCTTACTCGATCAGCGGACGCCGGCGCGCCGACACGACACCGCTGCTGCACGCATTTGCCACCATGCTAACATTTGGCGCTCACCGTTTCGATGCCGCTACCGTAGTCGGGCTGCTGCAAACGCCAGCCATCGCGCGGCGCTTCGGTTTCAGCGAATCCGATCTGGAACAAATCAGCGGTTGGCTGCGTGAGACGGGAGTGCGCTGGGGGCTCGATGCGTGGCATCGGCAAGCTCACGGTCTGCCCGCCGAAACCAGGCACACCTGGGCTGACGGGATCAGCCGACTCTTGCTCGGCTACGCGCTGCCTGGCGAGGGCATGCGCACGTTCGCCGGTCTACTGCCTTGCGACGATGTTGAAGGCAATTCCGCTTTGGCGCTCGGCCGGCTCGCGCGCGCCTTGTCCGAGATCAGCCGGCTCGCCAGGACGCTGCAAGCCGCCCACAGCGTTGCCGATTGGGAGCAGATTCTTTACCGCATGATCCAGACATTTTTCGCGCCGGAAGAGGCCGAGCATGCGGAGGTCGCGCATCTGCGGCACGCGATTGCCGCTGTCTCGGAAGAGGCCGCCGCGGCCGGAGTTTCGGAGGCTATCGATGTCGGCGTCATCGCCGACACGATTGCAGCCCGTCTTGCTGTCGGCGCGCCCGGCGCGGTTCCGTCAGGCGTCGTCACCTTTTGCAGCATAGAGGCGCTGCGCAGCATTCCACATCGCATCGTCTGCCTGATCGGCCTCGACGATGGCGCATTTCCGCGCAATGCCGCGCCGCTGGAATTCGATTTGATGACGGCGCTGCCGCGTCTCGGCGACCGCGCGCGGCGCGATGACGATCGCGGTTGTTTCCTCGATGCGCTGCTCGCCGCGCGCGATGTTTTCTATCTCAGCTATAGCGGACGCAGCCTTCGCGATAACGCGCAGCTGGCGCCCTCGATCGTTGTCGGTGAGTTGCTCGATTATCTCGGCCGCGGCTTTCCCGGCGGTCGCGACGCCGCCATGCGGGTGCTGGTTGTCGAACACCCGTTGCAGCCGTTCAGCGAGCGTTATTTCGAAGGCGGGCAACTCTTTTCGTACGCGGGCGAATACCTGGCGGCGGCGCGCACCGCGTCCGACCCGATCGCGGAAAAACGGGTGCTGCGCGGCGTGTTCGATGGCGCGCTGCCTACGCCCGGAGACGAGTGGCGCCGCGTCGATCTCGAACAATTGATACGTTTCTTCAATCATCCGGTGAAATTCCTGCTGCGAGAACGCCTGCGCATTGAGCTCGGCGACGCTGACGACGAGTTGCCCGCAGCCGAACCTTTTGTGCTGGAACGGCAGGCGAACTGGAAGCTGAGCGCGCGTCTGCTCGCCATGAGCCGCCAGGGCTACGCCGCCGACGATATTGCGCGCGCAGCCGCGGCCGGTGCGGAGCTGCCGCACGCCTTCGTCGGGTCGGTCGCATCCAGGCGGCAGCGCGAGCAAATCGCGCAGTTTGCGGTGCTGCTTGAACGCCTGGAGCCGACCGACCGGCACGCGCCGCTATCGTTCGAATTCGCTGCTGCCGGCATAACCGTGACCGGCGTTCTCGACGGGCTCAGCGCCAGCGGGCTGTTCGGTTTCCGCCTCGCTAAACGCGGTATATTCGATTTGTTCAATGCCTGGTTGCACCACCTCGTGCTCAACCTCGTCAAGCCGCCAGGTGCCGCGGCAATCACACATTGGCTGACGCAGGATGTGCTGCTGACGTTCGCGCCGGTCGCCGATGCCAAAGTACTGCTCGACGCGCTGCTCGAACTCTACTGGCGCGGGTTGCAATTGCCGTTGCTCTTCCTGCCGCGCAGCGCGCTGGCTTTGCTCGAAGACAAACCTGCCGCCGCGCAGAAGAAGTGGAATTCGGATCGGAGGTATTCGGAAAACAGCGATCCATGGTACCGCTTGCTCTTCGGCGAGATGCGCGCTGACCTGCCGGAAGAATTCGAAGAGCTGGCAAGGCAGATCCTCGGTCCGCTGCTGCAGCATCTGGAGGAGACGGAAATCGCAACGCTGCTGGTACCCGCGCCGCCCGCACCTGCTCTAACGAGCATCGCTTGAGCGCCGCCGCGAACGCATGAGCGCAGCCGCACAAAGCATGGCACTGACGGCGCCGCTCGAATCCAGCAGTCTGATCGAGGCGAGCGCCGGCACCGGCAAGACATGGACGCTGTCTGGCTTGTTCGTGCGCCTGATCGTCGAGAAAGGCCTGCCCGTCGAAGGCGTTCTTGCCGTTACGTTTACGCGCGCCGCGACAGCGGAATTGCGCGACCGGATTCGCCGCAAGCTGCGCGACACGCTGGAAGCCCTGGACGGCGGCGTGGTCGATGACGCGTTCTGCGAGCAACTCGCGCTACGCATCACAAGTGGCGCCGTCGAAGTCGATATCGCCATGGCAAAGCAACGCCTGAGCGCCGCGCTGCACGGTTTCGACGATGCCGCGATCTACACGATTCACGGTTTCTGCCAACGCGTACTTGGCGACCGCGCATTCTCCAGCGCAATGCCGTTCGACACCGAAATCGTGACCAGCGCGCAAGAGGCGATAAGCGAAATCGTCGCCGACTTCTGGCGTTCGCGCGTCGCATCGCCCGACATAACGAAACTCGATGCAGCGGGTATTTTCGCGCACGAAGTTTTCGTCAGCTGGTTGCTGGGTAAAGCTAAACCGATCACCCCGGCATCGCTCGAGGATTGGCTGCGACCGCACCTAACCCGACGCGAATTTCGCATCGACCGCAGCGATGCCGGGCAATCGATCGCACAGTTGGCGAGCTGCATCGAGCAGCGGCCGGTGCTGTTGCAACTCTGGCTGGAGCACGGCGCCGACATCATCGCCTTGCTGGAAAATCACGATGGCCTCCACCGCGGCAAATATCGCAAGACTTCCATACCTGATTGGGCGGCAAAGTTCGAAAGCTATCTGCGCGGACGCGACGACGCCCATTTGCTGCCGGAGAAGTTCGTTAAATTTACTGCAAGCGAACTGGCGCGCGCGGTGAACAAGGGCAAGCAGTCGCCCGAGCACGCGCTCTTTCGAAAGGCCGAGGACTATCAGCAGGCGATTGCGAAACTGACCGCGTGTTGCGAAGAGCACCAGCGCCAGCTGAAGCTCGATCTGCTCGATTACACGCGCTCGGAATTACGAATCCGCATGCGTGAGCGCCGCGTGCAGACCTACGACGATCTGCTGCTCAACCTGCACGAAGCGCTGCAGGGGGCTGGCGGTGATGATCTCGCAACCGCGCTGCGGCTGCGCTATCCGGCGGCGTTGATCGATGAATTCCAGGATACCGATCCACTGCAATTCGCCATTTTCGAGCGCATCTACGACGGCGCGTCCGAGGCAGCGCTGTTTCTGGTCGGCGATCCAAAACAGGCGATATACAGTTTTCGCGGCGCCGACCTGTTCACTTATCTGAAAGCCGGCACGCGCTGTCACAGGCATGCGCTGACCGAAAGCCAGCGCTCGGCGCCGTCGCTCGTGCAAGCGCTGAATGCGGTTTTCGGCGCAAGCAGCAATCCGTTTCGTTTCCAGCAAATCGCCTACAGCGAAATTCATGCGGCTGCCCGTGACCGTGCCGTCCTTTACGACGATTCGGAAGAAGCTGGCGCCGCGGACAGTCCGTCCGATACGGCAGGCGCGGCAGAGAGAAGAAAGAGCGGCGACAGCGCTCCTCTGCGCGTGTTTTTATGCGGTTCCGCCGCGGATGGACGGGCGTGCACGAAGGGTGATGCGACAAGCTGGGCGACGAAGACGGCAGCCGCCGAGATTGCCCGTTTGCTCAACGCCGCGCAACGCGGCGCGGTCCGTCTCGGCGCGCGGCCACTGGTCGCGGGTGATATCGCGGTGCTCGTCAACAGCCACCGTCAGGGGACGATGGTGCGCCATGCGCTGAACGAACTCGGCATTGCCTGTGCCGATTATGCAAATCACAGCGTGTTCGCGTCCGACGAGGCCGAGCAGCTCGAGCGATTGTTGCTTGCCGTACAAAAGCCGCAGCGCGAAAACGCCGTCCGCGCCGCTCTGACCTCCGACCTGTTCGGTTATTCGGCGGCCTGGATCGCGCATCTCAAAGACAACCAACAGCAATGGGACGCGCGCCTGAATGATTTCGTGCGTTATCACGACGCCTGGAATCAGGACGGCTTCATGCGCATGTTTCGCCGCCTCATCAACGAGCAGCACGTGACTGCGCGGCTGGCCGGCTTTGCCGATGGTGAACGGCGGCTCACCAATCTGTTTCACCTCGCCGAACTACTGCACGGGCAATCCGATCGGCTGCACGGCATGCCGGCGCATATCGCCTGGTTGGCGGGCAAGCGGCGCAAGGCGGACAGCGACGACAGCGAAGACGCCCAGTTGCGCCTGGAAAGCGACGAAAACCTCGTGCAGATCGTCACCATCCATCGCAGCAAAGGCCTCGAATACGCGGTCACATTCGCGCCATTCCTGTGGGACGCCAAAAAAGAAAGCCATATCGACCAGGCGGTGTTCTACCACGACCCCGACGACGGCTATCGCGCCGCGCTGGACTTTGTTTCGGAACGGCGCGCTATCGCGCTTCGCTGCGAGCGCGACGAGGAACTGGCGGAAAAAATCCGGCTCGCTTATGTCGCGTTGACGCGAGCCAAAAACCGCTGCTATCTGTTTTGGGGGCGCATCAAGCAAGCCGAATGTTCGCCGCTGGCCTGGCTGCTGCACGATATCGACGGCCACGATATCGATGACCGCAGTATCAGTGGTGATGTGCCACGCGCGTTGCCGGGCGATCGCGCAATCCGCAATCGCATCGAGGCGATTGCGGCGCAGGCAAAGGGCGCGATTCGCATCGTCGAACCGTGCGCACCGGCGCGCCTGGCCGAACCTTCGCAACCGGATGCGCTCGTGCTCGCGGCGCGTGAACTGCTGCAGCCTGTGCCGCAGCCGTGGCGCCTTGCCAGCTTCTCATCATTGCGTCGGGCCGCTAGTAACGACGAACGCGAGGAATGGCGCGCGGAGACGCCCGACCACGATCAAGCCGCCGCAATCGGACCGGCACAGGGAATGCAGAAACCCGCGCTGGTCGAGGCTGGCGGCGATCGCTTTACCTTTCCACGCGGGGCCGCGGCCGGCGATTGTCTGCACAGTATTCTCGAACAGATCGATTTCTCAGCGCCGGCCGCGGATTGGCGGCCGGTTATCAGCACGGCATTGCGCCGCGCCGGTTACCGCGAGACCTGGGTGCCCGAGCTATCGGCGTGGCTAAGCATCGTGTTGCGCACGCCGCTGATAATCGCCAACGGCGGCGCAGGGTTGACGCTGGCTTCTTTGCAGCGCCGAGCGGTTCTGAAAGAGCTCGAATTTCATCTTCCGTTAAAAGGCGCGAATCCCGCTCAGCTCAGCAATCTCGCGGCACAGCACGCGATCGCGCTGCCCACCCTCGCGCGCACCGGGCTCGATGGTTATCTGAAAGGTTATGTCGATCTCGTGTTTCGCCACGAGGGCCGTTTCTTTGTTGCCGATTACAAGTCGAACTGGTTAGGCGCGACAGAAGCCGATTACGGATCAACGCAAATCGATGCGGCGATGACGCGCGAGGGTTATCACCTGCAATACCTGCTTTACTGCACTGCGCTGCATCGCTGGTTGCGGCAACGCATTGCCGATTACGACTATGAGCGACACGTGGGCGGCGTGTTCTATCTGTTTTTGCGCGGCATGCATCCGTCATGGCGCGACGCCAGTGGCGCAGCACGCGGCGTGTTCCAGCCAAGGCCGCCGCAAGCGTTGATCGAAGCGTTCGACGCCGCGCTTGACGGCAACATGAAAGCGGTCGCCGCAGTGGTCGCAAAAGCGCGATGAATGCGCGGCTCCCCCGACTTGCACCGGCAGCCATGGCCGCCGATCAGGCAGCCGATGATCTGGCGCAGGCGTTCGCGCAACTGATGCGCGATTTGCAACACGAGCTTGGCGGCGCAATCGCTGACACCGAAACAGTGGCGTTCGCCGCGTGGCATGCAAGCCGCGCTGCGAGCAGCGGACATTCGTGCATCGCTGTTCGCGACATGGCGGCTGTCGATGGCGGCGCCGACAGTGCTGGCGGGCCATGCCATCAGGCGAGTCATGCCCTGGACGCGAATGCACCGGACGCATGGCTCGCCGCGCTCGCCAGGAGCCCGGTCGTAGCACGGGCGGAAGATTGCATTTCCAGGCCGACGAGCGCGGAGGCCGGCACGCAGATGTTTCGGCCGCTGGTGCTCGATCATGGCGGGCTGCTTTATCTTTACCGGTATTGGGATTACGAAAAAAGGCTGGCCGCGCGGCTCCTCGCGCTCGATCGCGCGGCGCACCTTGGCAGCGATGAAGCGCGTGCCCAGCTTCTGCGGCAGCTTTTCGGGGAAGCGCCAGCGGCGTCCGCCGAGCGCAACGATTCGCCGGGCAGCGGCGCGCATCCGGATCAGCAGCGTATCGCCGCCGCTACCGCTCTGGCGCGACGGTTGTGCGTGATTTCCGGCGGGCCCGGAACCGGCAAGACGGCGACAGTCGTCAAGATTCTCTGCGCGTTGTTGATGCTGGCGCCCGAACTGCGCGTCGCCCTGGCCGCGCCGACGGGCAAAGCGGCGGCGCGAATGCAGGAATCGATCCGCGATCAGCTCGCCAATTCGCGCGTCCCTGACGAGGTCAGGACGCGCCTGCCGAACGAGGCGTTTACCGTGCACCGGCTGCTCGGCTATCGTCCCGGCAAAGCGCAGTTTTGGCATCATCGCGAACGGCCACTGAACTTCGATGTCGTCGTTGTCGATGAAGCTTCAATGCTCGATCTGGCGCTTGCCGCCAAGCTGCTCGATGCGCTGCCCGAGCAGGGCCGCCTGATAATGCTCGGCGACAAGGACCAGCTTGCGTCGGTCGAAACCGGCGCTGTTTTCGCCGAAATCTGCGCGGCGCGAGAATCGACCGGCGCGCCCAAAGCGTCGCACGAATCCATCGATACACCGGCGCACGATCGCGGCCTCGCGGACAGCGTGATCCGGCTCACGCACAGCTACCGATTCAGCGCCGCAGGCGCCATCGGCAAGCTCGCGCGCTGCGTCAACGACGGCGATGCCGGAGCGGCGCTTGCTTATCTCGCGGCGTCGCCTTCCGGTCTGCATTGGGAGGAAGCGGTTCCCAAGGCATCCGCGCTCGCCCGCGTCCTGATCGAAGGCTACCAAGACTATATCGATGCCTGTATCGATGCGATTCACGGCGATGCCGGGCGCGGCGAGACGGCGCCGGCTGCCGTTCTCGCCGCATTCGAGCGCTATCGCGTGCTGTGCGCCGTGCGCGAAGGCGAGCAGGGCACTGCCGAACTGAATGCCTGCATCGGCGAACGTTTTCGCGCGGCGCTGGCGCAGGATCGCGGCGCGTCGCAATGGTTTCCCGGGCGACCCGTGCTTGTCACGCGCAACGACTATGTCGTCCAGGTATTCAATGGCGACGTCGGGGTCGCCTTGCCGACGCCGGGCAATGATCTGCTCGTCCATTTCCGGACCAGCGATGGCGGCACGCGCACCGTCGCCCCGGCGCGGCTTCCCGATTGCGAAACCGCTTTTGCGATGACCATACACAAGGCGCAAGGCTCGGAATTCGATGGCATCGATATTGTCCTGCCCGTGCGCGACAATCGGCTGCTGACGCGTGAACTGCTGTATACAGCGTTGACCCGCGCCCGCACCCAAGTGCGATTGTGGGCGCCGGCTGAAGTCGTCAAGGCAGCCATAGAGCGGCGCACACAGCGCTATTCAGGCTTGGCGTCACGTCTGGGAAATCGGGTGAGCAATCGGGGTGAACAATCGGGTGAACATCGGGCGGGATGGTAAAGCGCCATGATTGCATCGATCGCTGCATCACCGCCCGCGGCGTGCCCGAGCGTCTATCGCTGATTTATACTGTCTATCCTTGTTCGGCTTCCGCGGTTCCGTGCCCCTTTGTTGAGCTTGCGTGCTTCTGGCGTTCGCGCCGCGCTTGCGTTGGCTGACCCAATCTATGCTGCCGAATGCGCATCCTGCTCAGTAACGACGACGGCTACTTCGCGCCTGGGCTCGCGATGCTGGCGGAAACGCTCGCCGAGGTCGCCGACATTACCGTGGTCGCGCCCGAGCGCGATCGCAGCGGCGCCAGCAACTCGCTGACCCTCGATCGGCCGCTGACCGTGCGCAAATCGCATAACGGGTTTCTGTTCGTCAACGGTACGCCGACCGATTGCGTTCATCTCGCCGTCACCGGCCTGCTCGACGATTTGCCGGATATGGTGATTTCCGGCATCAATCACGGCGCCAACATGGGCGACGACACCATCTATTCGGGCACCGTCGCCGCGGCGACTGAGGGTTTTCTGCTCGGCATACCGTCGTTCGCGGTGTCGCTGGTCAATGAAGGCCGCGGCAATTACCGAACGGCGGCACGCGTCGCGCTGGAAATGGTCAAACGTTTTTCCGAACGACCGCTGCAGTACGCGGCCCTGCTCAACATCAATATTCCCGATGTTGCTTATGAGGCGCTGCGGGGCATCGAAGTTGTGCGCCTCGGCAAGCGCCACAAAGCCGAGCCGGTCATCAAGACCAGGAGTCCTCGCGGTGACACCGTTTATTGGATTGGCGCCGCCGGCACAGCGCAGGACGCCGGCGAAGGCACTGATTTTTTCGCGGTTGCGCGCAATGCCGTATCGGTTACGCCGCTGCAGATGGACCTTACGCAATTCTCGCAATTGAGCGGCTTGAAACAATGGCTGGAGCCGGTCATCGTTTGAAGCGCCGCGGCGCCGCCGATTTTTTGGCGAATCTGCGCGTATGCGGCCTGCGTATATTCAGGGTATGCCCATTCGGAGCCGCCCGGCGCGCTCGGAACCAACATCACCGTACCTCAGTTGCGATCTGGCCACCCGCATTGTTCAACGCCGGGGAGGGCGCCTGGGATCTGTTTCAGTCGACGCAAAATGGCGTATATTCCGCGAACCGGCAGGGAGACGTTGTGCATAAGGCGATGACGACTATAAAGACCAACCATAACGGCATCGGCATGACATCGGAACGCACGCGCGCTCGTATGATCGAACGCTTGCGCGCAGCCGGCATCACGGATGAAACCGTGCTGGCGGCGATGGCGCAGGCGCCGCGCCATTTGTTCATCGACGAAGCGCTCGCCAGTCGCGCCTATGACGACGTGCCGCTGCCGCTAGGCTTCGGTCAGACGATTTCGAGTCCACTGATCGTCGCGCGCATGGCGCAGTTTGCACGCGCCGGAAAAAAGCTCGACAAGGTGCTCGAAATCGGCACCGGTTGTGGCTATCAGACGGCGGTGCTGGCGCGCCTGGCGGGCGCGGTTTATTCGGTCGAGCGAATCGCCGGCTTGCTGAACCAGGCGCGTCTGCGGCTGCGCAACCAGCGTATCGTCAACGTCAAGCTCAAGCACGCCGACGGAACGCTCGGCTTGCCGGATGCAGCGCCGTTCGATGCGATCATCATGGCTGCGGCGACGCGCGCGGCGCCGGCAGCCTTGTGCGAACAACTCGCGATCGGCGGCAGACTGGTTTTGCCGCGCGGCAGCAACGAACAGTTTCTGGTTGTGATCGAACGAAAAGCGCGAGGATTTACCGAAACCGTTTTCGACGCGGTCAAATTCGTTCCGCTGTTGCCGGGAACAACCTGAAATGCGGGCGCAATTTTTCGCAGCGGGTGGGCAAACAAACACGACATGAGCAATCTCCCCAAGCCGCTGTCCCAGCTTTTCGTTCGGTGGAACGGCAGGCTCGCTTTTGCGCCGCTATTCGCGGTTATATGTACAGCTTTACTGTTGACCCAGACCGGGTGTGCGCAGACGAGGCGGCCGGCGCCGGTAGTCGATCGCTTTCCGTCCGCCGGTCAGCCCGCTGCCAGGCCAAAGTCCGATCCGCAATCGGCTCTGCTGGAGAAACCCGGTTTTTACGTCGTCAAGAAAGGCGACACCCTGTATAGCGTTGCGATGGAGCACAACGTCGATTACCGCGATCTCGCCGATTGGAACAACATCGACCAGACCCAGGTCATCCGGATCGGTCAGCAGTTGCGCACCTCGCCGCCGGACGATGCGGCCGTGACCGCGCCTTTACAATCTACGCCGGCAGCCGGTTCGCCGGCAGCGAATGCGGACGCCAATCGATCGGCGCCTGTTGCACCGCAGCGCGATCCGGGAACAGCGCCCGCCATATCCGCTAACGCAGCGAGCACTGCGGTCAAGGTTCAACCGAAAGCCAGCAAACTCCCGTATTCCGATCAGGCGCTCGCCCGTCTCATGACCGAATCGCCGAACGCGAAGCCAGCGCTGGCGAACAGAGCCGAGTCGATTACGGCGAAGGCCGAGCCATCGATTGCGCCACTTCCGCCAACCCCTAAAGCGCTGGGCGAGGCTGCCGCTCCCGAGGCCGCCGCTGGGACGGACGAAGAACGCATCGACTGGGGCTGGCCCGCCGAGGGCAAGATCGTCGCCGGTTTCAGCGAAGGCGACAATCTGAAAGGTGTCGATATCGCCGGCAAGCTTGGCCAGCCTGTCATCGCCAGCGCGCCCGGGCGCGTTGTATATAGCGGCGCCGGTCTGCGCGGCTATGGCAAGCTTGTCATCATCCGCCACAACAAAACCTACTTGTCGGCCTATGCGCACAACAGCGAAATTCTGGTCAAGGAAGGGCAGTCGGTCGCGAAGGGCCAGAAGATCGCCGAGATGGGAAATTCCGACGCGGATCGGGTAAAGCTGCATTTCGAAATCCGCCGGCTAGGCAAACCCGTAGATCCTGTCAAATACCTGCCAGACGCCAAATCGTGAACGATTTTCCGGACGACGAATTGCTGCAAGCATTCGGCCTCGCGCAGGACGACGAGCCGCAGGCGGCCATGAATGCCGGCGATCCTTGCCCGGACACGATGCAGATGTATCTGAATGAAATCGGCCGCAACGCTTTGCTGTCGGCCGACGAGGAACTGCTGGTCGCGCAGCTTGCAAAGTCCGGCGATTTTTGCGCGCGTCAAAAAATGATCGAGCGCAATCTGCGGCTGGTGGTCAACATCGCCAAGCATTACCGCAACCGCGGCGTAGCGCTGCTCGATCTGATCGAGGAAGGCAATCTCGGCCTGATTCATGCACTGGAAAAATTCGATCCTGCGCGCGGCTTCCGCTTTTCGACTTATGCGTCGTGGTGGATACGCCAGAATATCGAGCGCGCCATCATGGCGCAATCGCGCACCATCCGGCTGCCGGTCCACGTCATCAAGGAGCTGAACACTATTCTGCGCGCGCGACGAGGGCTCGAAACCAGATCGGATCGCGAGCCGAGCGCTCAGGAAATCGCGCGCGAACTGGGTTGCGCCGCGGCTGATGTGCGGCAGCTGCTCGGATTGAACGAGCGCATGATGTCGCTCGATTCGCCGCTCGATGTTGAATCCGCGATGTCGGTCGGCGATTCGATACCAGACGACAATGCGGCGAGGCCGGATACGCAGCTCGAGCAAAGCCAGATGGAAACCTACGTCGCCAACTGGCTGAATCAACTTTCCGACAAGCAGCGCGGCGTGATCGAGCGCCGCTATGGCCTGAACGGCTGCGAAATCTGCACGCTTGAGCAGCTCGCCGAATATCTGAGCGTGACGCGCGAGCGCGTACGCCAGATCCAGATGGAAGCGCTAGCCAGCCTGCGGCGGATTTTGAAGCGCAACGGCTTGTCGCGCGACGCGCTGCTGTAGCCGCCGGTCGAGCGCCGTTGCTGACGAGGCGGTTGAGCTGCGTCCAGGCCTGGACCGGGATTCTGCAAAGCTTCTGCATTCCCGCGGCTGCATTGGGAGCCAAGGCTACGCTCCCGAGAATCGCTGTCCGTGTTGCTCGTCTTCGCAAACGAGCTCTTGGTTTTCGCGCTACGAGACGGGTTTACCCCACAACTCTTCGAGCCTCTGATCGCGCCCGCAGCTAAAGCGATAGTATTTATAGCGTAGCGGATTCTTGATGTAGTAATCCTGATGATAATCCTCGGCCGGGTAGAATTCAGTTACCGGGGCGATTTCAGTCACGATCGGTTTCTTGAATTTTTCCGATTTTTCCAGCGCCTGTTTCGATTCCCCGGCGAGCCGCTTTTGTTCCTCGCCATGGAAAAAAATCGCGGTCCGGTACTGGCTGCCGTGATCGCAGAACTGCGCGTTCGCGGTCAGCGGATCGACGTTGCGCCAGAATACATCGAGCAACTTTTCGTAGCCGATTTTCTTCGGGTCGTAAACGATTTGCACGGCTTCGGCATGCCCGGTCCGCCCGCTCGATGTCGATTCGTAGGTCGGGTTCCTGGTTTGGCCGCCGGTGTAGCCTGATGTCGTCGAGACTACGCCGTCGAGCTTGTCGAACGGCGGTTCCATACACCAGAAACAACCGCCGGCGAAGGTTGCCCTGGCCAGGCCGTCTGGCGACGCCGGGTTCTGGTTTCCGCCCTGCGCCGGCGCCAGCATCAGCGCCGACCAAAATCCGGCAAGCGCTACGAGGGCGACGAATATTTTCGTTCTCATCATTTCTCCAGTTAGTTGGAAGCGTAAGACCGTGTTGTGCGTGCGGCGTTTGCGTCAGGAGTAGCAAAAGCCGTGATTCCAATAGTCGCCGCGGCAGGCGCGAACATACACTTCATGCTCAAGGCGCCTCGCTGCCGCCTATAATCTGTTAGATCATCCCAGAGGTTCGGCCGATGCTTCCAACAAATCCAATGCGCCTTTCGGGATCGCCTTACATGAAGCGCATCGGTGATCTTGAAATACTGAAAGATTTGCCGCATCGCCACGCGAGTGGCTGGTCGGGCGCCGCACATAAGCGGTGCTGGAAACCCGGCGGCAGCATCACGGTCGTGCCTGACAGAAAATCGTAACGTTGCGCTTTGAGCCACCCCAGCTTCCACAGCAGCAACCTCTCGATCGCGCAATCGCTGCGCGAATATGGCCGCGGCATTGCCGGCGGGCTGCTGGTCAGCCTGCCTTTGCTGTATACCCAGGAAATGTGGCACGCCGGATTCAGCTGGCACCCAGCGAAGCTGATTCTCTATGTCGCCGCCACGTTTGTGTTGCTGCTCGGTTATAACCGCTATGCCGGCCTGCACGGCGATGCGACCTTCGCCGAAATCGCTATCGATTCGGTCGAGGAAATGGGCCTGGGTGTGCTGATCGCGGCATTGATCCTGTGGCTGATCGGCCGCATTACGCTGGACAGCGAGATCTTCGAAGCGACAGGGCAGGTGGTGATGCAGGCCATGCAGGTCGCAATCGGTGTTTCGATCGGCACGGCGCAACTCGGCGGCGGTAGCTTGCAAGCCAGGCGGGATGGCGGGCGCGCTGGAAAAAGCGAAGACGGCAAGGAAAACGTCCAGAAAAAAGGCGAGGCGCAGGGCGAGAAACGGGATCCGGCCAGCGCAGCCGAAACGCCGTTGCGCGAACGCCAGGTTGCTCCCGGTTTTCGCGCGCAGGTGGTGATCGCGACTTGTGGGGCAGTCCTGATTGCCGGTAACGTCGCGCCGACGGACGAAATCATGATCATCGCGATCGCGAGTTCGCCGTGGCGCATTCTGGGGCTGGCCGCGCTGTCGGTTGCGATCGCAACAAGCATCCTGTATTTCAGCGAATTTCGCGGCTCGAAACATTTGAGCAGCGATCGAACTTGGTTGAGTATTACAACCGGCGCAGTGTTGACCTACGCGATTGCTCTTGCGACTTCGGCAGCCATACTGTGGTTTTTCGACCGTTTCGAACATAACGCGATAGGCATCTGTATCGCCCAGACCGTGGTGCTCGCCGTCGCCGCCAGTCTCGGCGCATCGGCCGGCCGTCTGCTGCTGCTGCAACATGAATAAGCCGCCGAAAAACTGGCTCGAATGGAGTGTGTTCGCGCTCGGCCTTGTGCTCGTTGCCGGCATTCTGGGTTATCTGGTGCGGGACGCATTGACGCTCGAAAGAAGGCCGCCGATCATCAGCACCGAAACCGGCGCGCCGCGCCAGCAGGCGGGAAGCTATGTGGTGCCGGTCACGGTGGCCAACGACGGCGGTCAGACCGCCGAGCGCGTTCAAATCGAAGTCCAGGTCTTCGTCGCCGGCTTGCTGCTCGAAACCGCGATGTTCGAACTCGATTTCCTGCCGAGCCGATCGAAGCGCGAGGCGTGGGTGAGCTTTGTCAACGATCCGAGCAGGAACGTGATGAGGGCGCGCGTCGTCGCTTATCAGAAGCCTTAGCTGTCGCGGCCCGACCCGGCGCCGCTTGTGAACCGCGGCAACGAATGCGTGCCGAATTGAAATCATGTATGCGGAAACAATAGGCGTCGCGCGCTACGTATTTCCCGACCTCGTCACGCTGCTGGCGAAGGCGTCGCCGGCGCGGTCGGGAGACGAGTTGGCCGGCATCGCCGCGGCCCATGCCGAAGAGCGCGCGGCAGCGCGGCTGGCGCTGGCAGCCGTTCCGTTGAAAACGTTCCTGCATGCCGCGCTGATCCCGTACGAAGCTGACGAAATCACGCGCCTGATCATCGATGAGCACGATGCCGCGGCGTTCGCTGAAATTGTCCATCTGACGGTCGGCGACTTTCGCGACTGGCTTTTGTCGGATGCTGTCGATCACGCGACATTGACGCGAATTGCGCCCGGGATCACGCCGGAAATGGCGGCGGCCGTGTCCAAGCTGATGCGCAATCAGGATCTGATTTTGATTGCGCGTAAATGCCGCGTCGTCACGCGCTTTCGCAACACGATCGGTTTGCCCGGGAGGCTCTCGGTCCGGCTGCAGCCGAATCATCCGACCGATGACCCGAAAGGCATCGCAGCATCGATGCTCGACGGCCTGCTGTACGGCTGCGGCGATGCAGTCATAGGGATCAATCCGGCCAGTGACAGCATCGCCGCCATCGTCGATCTGCTGAAGATGATCGATGAGGTGCGCTGCCGTTACGAGATACCGACGCAATCCTGCGTGCTGACTCACGTCACCAACCAGATCGCGGCCATCGAACGCGGGGCGCCGGTCGATCTTGTGTTTCAGTCGATTGCGGGAACGGAAGCCGCGAATAAAAGTTTCGGCATCGATTTGAATCTGCTGCGCGAAGCGCATGACGCCGCGCAATCGCTCGCCCGCGGCACCATTGGCGACAACGTCATGTATTTCGAAACCGGGCAGGGCAGCGCGCTGTCGGCCAATGCGCATCACGGCGTCGACCAGCAAACTTGCGAGGCGCGCGCCTATGCGGTCGCGCGTAAATTCAAACCGCTGCTCAGCAATACCGTGGTCGGCTTCATCGGCCCCGAGTATTTGTACGACGGCAAACAGATCACGCGCGCCGGTCTCGAAGATCATTTCTGCGGCAAGCTGCTCGGCTTGCCGATCGGCTGTGACGTCTGCTACACGAATCACGCCGATGCCGATCAGAACGATATGGACAATTTGCTGACCCTGCTTGGCGCGGCCGGCGTGACCTTCATCATGGGCGTGCCCGGTGCCGACGACATCATGCTGAATTACCAGAGCACATCGTTTCACGACGCACTGTATTTGCGTGCTTTGTTCGGCCTCAAGCGCGCGCCGGAATTCGAGGCGTGGCTGGAAAAAATGCAGGTCACGGATGGGTACGGCGCGCTGAGTCTGCCTTCGATCAAAACGCCGTTGATGAAATCGGTGGCGCGGCTGGCCGGCGGCTGACATGCAGGATAAATCGCCCGAGATCGTCGCAGTCGTTCGCGATGCCTTGGATATTCAAGCGCCGGTCATCGAAGATCCCTGGCATCAGCTCCGGCGATTTACCGACGCGCGCATCGCGCTCGGCCGTACCGGCAACAGTCTGCCGACGGCCGAAGTGCTGCGCTTCGGCGTCGCCCATGCGCAGGCGCAAACCGCGGTTCATATTTCGTTCGATGTCGAGGCGCTGACGCACGACGTTGCGCAATTCGGACTGGGCGCCATATGCGTTGCCAGCGCTGCGGTGGATCGCAAAATCTATTTGAAGCGCCCCGATCTCGGCCGCAAGCTCAACGACGAATCGCGCGCCGCGCTTGCCGATCTCGATAGTGCCGCTGGCTTTGATATGACATTGGTACTAGGCGACGGCTTGTCGCCGCTGGCATTGCACAAGCACGCAATGCCGTTACTGGCAGCCCTGCTACCGCTGCTGGAGGATTGGAAGCTTGCGCCGATCGTAATCGCAAGCCAGGCTCGCGTTGCGCTGGCTGATGAAATCGGGCAGGCATTGCGCAGCCGCATGGTGGCGATCCTGATCGGTGAACGTCCCGGCTTGAGTTCGCCCGATAGCATGGGAATCTACCTGACCTACGAGCCGCGCGTCGGCCGCGTCGATGCCGAACGCAACTGCATTTCGAATATTCGCGGCGGCGGATTGAGCTACGCCGAAGCGGCCAACAAGTTGAACTATTTGA
>JACDAM010000264.1 GCA_013695435.1 Burkholderiales bacterium
CCTCTGATCTTGACCTGATGATCGATGCGTCCGAGGAATTCGATATTGCCATCGGGCAGATAACGCGCCAGATCGCCGGTTCTGTACAGGCGCGAACCCGGAACATCGCTGAACGGATTCGGAATAAACTTTTCAGCCGTCAGTTCAGGCCTATTCAGATAACCGCGCGCCAGACCGGTGCCGCCGATACAGAGTTCGCCGGGGACGCCGATCGGGGTCGGGTTCAGGTGGGGATCCAGGATGTAGATGTGCTTGTTCGCCACCGGACGTCCTATCGGCACAGCGGCCGCTTCTCGATCGACCGGAGCACTGCCAGCTTCATAACAAGTCGCGGTGATAGTCGCTTCAGTTGGACCGTAGGCGTTGATCAGGCGCACGCGCGCCCCGAAGGTTGCGCGCCAAAGCGCGAAGCGCTCGGCCGATACCTTCTCGTTGCCGACGATTAGAAGCCTTAACTTCGTTGGCAAGGCTGTCGCGCGCTCGAGGTCGTCGACCCACGTGTTCCAGTATGCGGTCGGCAGGCCAATGACGCTCAAACCTTGCCGTTGCGCGAAACTCAGGAAGTCCGCCAGCGAACCCGGCATGCTTTCTGTCTGCAATACCGAGGCGGCGCCGCTCAAGAGCGTTGAAAAAATCTCTTCTGCGGAGACATCAAAGCTCAATGCCGCAAACTGCAGCACGCGATCGCCGGCAGCCATGCGGTAGTAGTCGCGCATCGCAGCCGCATGACGGGAAATCGCGCGCTGCCCGATCATCACGCCTTTCGGTTTGCCAGTCGAACCCGAGGTGTAGATCACATAGGCGAGGTGGTCGGAGCCGACACTGGTTTCGGGATTCGCGGCCGGGTAGCGATCGAACACGGCGGCTTGATCGACGAACAGGCATTGCGCAGCGTGCTCTGGCAGATCAAGCCTGCTTTCGGTGATGAGAACCGGCGCCTTGCTGTCTTCAAGCATGAAGGCGAGGCGTTCTTTCGGATAGGCCGGATCGAGCGGCAGATAGGCGCCGCCGGCTTTGAGAATCCCAAGAAGCCCGACGATCATCTCGAGCGAACGCTCGACGCAGAGCCCGACCAGCACTTCCGGGCCGACCCCGAGCGCGATCAGATGGTGGGCGAGGCGGTTGGCGCGGGCATTGAGTTCGGCGTAACTGAGTTGTTGCTCCCCGAACACCACGGCAACGGCATCCGGGGTTCGATCGACCTGCGCCTCGAAGAGGTCGTGGATGCAGCGATCCTTTGGATAGTAGGTTTCAGTATCGTTCCAGTCGACAAGCAGCTGCTGGCGCTCCGGCCCGGTCAATAAAGGCAGATCGGACAGGCGGTACTCGGGGTTGATCGAGATGCCGTGAAGCAGAGTTTCGTAGTGGGCGAGCAGACGGGTGGCGGTCGCGGCGTCGAACAAATCCGTATTGTATTCAACGATGACCCGGGCGCTCTCTGCGGATTCGATCACGGACAGGCTCAGATCGAACTTCGCGTTTTCACCAGCCGACGGCAGGGGGTTGATTTCGAGCCCGGGAATTTCCAGGGCCGCGCGCTGTATATTCTGCAAGGCGAACATCACCTGAAACAGCGGCGGGTAGCTCAGGCTGCGTTCGGGATTCAGTTCCTCGACCAGCTTTTCGAACGGTAAATCGTGATGCGCATAGGCGCCCAGCGCAACGTCTCTGACCCGCCCCAGCAATTGGCGGAAAGTCGGGTTACCGGAAAGGTCGGTTCGCAGCGCCAGGGTATTAACAAAAAAGCCGATCAAATGTTCGATGCCGGCGTTTGTCCTGCCTGCGATAGGAGAGCCGACGACGATATCGTCGCTGCGCGTATACCGGTGCAGCAAGGTCTGAAACGCCGCGAGCAGAACCATAAATAGCGTCGCTTTTTCGCGCCTGGCCAATTGCTGGAGAGCTTCGCACAGACTTTTCGAAAGCTTGCCCGACAGGCGCGCCCCCCGAAAATTTTGCACGGCAGGGCGCGGCCGATCGCTGGCCAGCCCCGACAATGGCGGGCTGCCGGCCAGTTGCGTGCGCCAGTATGCAAGTTGTTTTTCGAGCTTTTGCCCCTGCAGCGATGCGCGCTGCCAGATCGCAAAATCGGCGTATTGAAGCGGCAAGTCGGATAGCGATGACGGCCGGCCTGCATGCTTGTCGCCATACAGCACACCGATTTCGCGCAGGAGAATTCCGATCGACCAGCCGTCGGAAATGATGTGGTGCATAGTGACCAGCAGCACGTGACTGGATTCGGCAAGACGCAGAAGCCGCGCGCGGATCAGCGGACCGGCGGCGAGGTCGAAGGGCGCTTTTGCTTCTTCGCTCTGCAGCTTCGCTGCTTCGTTGCCGCGCTCCGCCTGCGGCAATTCACTCAGATCGGTGACCGGGAGCGGAACTTCGGCCGCCGCATGGATAAGCTGCACAGGTTCGCCGCTTTTCGCGACGAACGTCGTTCGCAGCGTTTCGTGGCGTCTGACGATCTCGCTTAAAGTGGCGCGCAGGGCCGCGATATCGAGAACGCCATCGAGCTGCAACGCAAGTGGAATGTTGTAAAAGCTGCCGCCGGGATCGAATTGATCGAGAAACCAGAGCCGCTGCTGCGCAAAGGAAAGCGGCGCTGGCTCTGTCCCGTTCCTTTTCGCGATGTGCTGATCGCCCGCGGCAGTCCGACTTTTTTCTTCCAGCCTGCGCTCGAGAAGGGCGCGCTGGGCCGGAGTGAGAGCTGCGAGCCGGCCGCGAACTTCTTCGTTGCGAAGACTCCCGTCCTGCGGACCGTCGTTAGCCATCGTTACTCCGCTCTCATCGGTAGGAGCTCGCCTGCAGCTCAAACAAATTAGCGTATTTGCCGCGGCGGCAAACGAGCTCTTCGTGCGTCCCGCATTCAACGATGCGGCCGTCTTCCATGACGTAAATGCGATCCGCCATCTTTACCGTCGACAGGCGATGACTGATGAAAATCGCCGTACGCCCTTTGATCAACTCGTAAAAGTTTTTGAACACCTGGTATTCGGCCTGTGCATCCATCGCGCTCGTCGGTTCGTCCAGCACGACGATTTGCGCGTTGCGCAGATATGCGCGGGCGAGTGCGATTTTTTGCCATTCGCCGATGCTGAGTTCCTCGCCATCGAAACGCTTGCCGAGCAGGGTTTCGTACCCGCGCCCGAGGCTCTCGATTATCGCATGGGCACCCGAGTTGCGTGCAGCGGCCGTGATACGGTCATCATCAGTAGCAAGTTCGATATCTCCGATCCAGATGTTCTCGCGCGCCGAAACGCTGTAATGAACATAGTCCTGAAACACGATGCTGATTGCGCGCCGAAGATCGGTTGTTGCGAATTCCCGAAGATCGATGTCATCGAGCATGATCGAGCCTGCGCTCGGGTCGTACAGACGACAAAGAAGCTTGATCAACGTGGTTTTCCCTGAACCGTTGTCGCCGACTATCGCGATCTTCTCGCCGGGGCGAATCGCGAGATTGATATCCCGCAAAACCTTGCGCTCGCCGCTCGGATAATCGAAGCTGACGTTTTCGAAAACGATGCCGGTACCCAACGAGCGGGGAACCGGAACGGGGCGTGCCGGCTCGATAACTTTCTTTTCGAGATCGAGAAATTCGTACAACTGGGTCAGGAACAGGCTGTCTTCATAGAGGTAGGCGAGATGGCCGAGCAGCAGAGCCAGATACATCTGGCCGCGCTGAAATGCCAGGTAATACATGACGAGATCGCCTACGGTCGTTGTTCCCTGCACCGCGCCGTAAGCGATAAACGCCAACGAACCGAAAACCAGAACCGTCGTGAGAACCTGTAGCCCGACGTTCGGCAGCAGACGCCGTGTCGCAAGCTCCAGTTTTTCCTTGCGCAACCGTTTGCGCAGCTCGCGAAAACGGCGCATGAACACATCGCCCAGGTTAAAAAGCCGCAGCTCCTTGGCATGGATGTCGTCGGTCAGAATGGCGCTGAAATAATTTGCCTGACGCTCGCTCGGCGTGCGCCTGTGCGCAAGTTCGTACTCCTCTCGCGCCGACTTCAGGCGCACCAGCACGCTAGGGATAAACGCAAAGAACAATACGGACGCAACGCGCCAGTCAACCGCGAACAACAAGCCGGTTATTCCCGCAAGCAGAATCGAATTCTGGAACACCATCGTCAGACCGAAGACGACTCGATTCGCCCTCATTGACGATTGCTGCTGGGCGTTGTGGAAAATATCGTAGTGACGCGAGTTTTCGTAGTGCTCGAGGTCCAGGACCGTCGATTTCGCATGCAGGAGGTTATAAATGTGGTCGGTTACGGCAAAGCCTTGCGCCTGATTGATGAATTCGCTCAGCGCGCGAAAAACAACGCTGGTCAGCGCGACGGCGGCGGCGACGCCGATGACCAGTGCGACTTGATCGAAAGCCAGCACCTTGTCCGGATTGCCGAACCCCTTGTTGACCGCGTCTATCATCAACTTCATCAAGTACAACGCAACCAGCTCGAGCACGCCTTGCGACAGCAGCAAAGGCACGTTGGCGATGGTCCATTTCGGCTGACTGCTCCATACCAGCGCAATCGACCGTCTGAGGCCGACAATGCGCTTCAGCCCGTCTTTTACTCTTGTCGAAGATTGCAAAGGTTCAGCCATGTCGCTATTCCGGGGCAGCTTTTACTTCGACTCGATGCGGAATCCGGGGATTGGTCGCGCTGCGCCGGTAACGCCGATTCGCGCCAGCGCCAGTCGCAGCGCTGATCACGGAGCGGCAACGTATCGATGCGGGTCCTTCAATTGCAGCGCTGGGCTCGGAAGTCCGCAACATCGAGTTCCTCATGAGCCGTTAATTGCCGATCGTCGTCCGGAAAACGGATTGTGC
>JACDAM010000265.1 GCA_013695435.1 Burkholderiales bacterium
GGCTGGGCGGTTTCGGTCGAATATACCGACGACCCGCATCCGCGCAACTGCTACTGGGACATGTGGGGTATGCCGATGTTCGATATCAGGGATGCGGCAGGCATCCTGCTGGAAGTGAACGCCTGCCGCAAAGCTTTCGCTAACCACTACGTGCGCATCAACGCGTTCGATTCGACCTTGGGTTGGGAAACCATACGCCTGTCGTTCATCGTCAACCGGCCTCCGAACGAGCCCGGCTTCCGATTGATACGCCAGGAGGCGCGGGGCCGCAATATCCGCTACACCTTGCAGCCGTACGCGACCGACAAGCCGAAAGGCGAACGCTATTCGTGAATGACGACAGCATGGTGGTTATAACGCATACCATCCGTGACTGACGAAACCCAAACGCCCAAGCTTGCCGCAGCGCCCGATGCCGCGGTCGATCTCGACGCGGCATTCCGCGATTCCCATATCCAGGAAATTCTGGAGCAGCTCGACCGCGAGCTGATCGGTCTCGTGCCGGTCAAAACGCGCATACGCGAAACCGCGGCGCTGTTGCTGGTCGATCGATTGCGCAAAAGCATCGGACTCATGGCGGGCGCGCCGTCGCTGCACATGTCGTTCACCGGCAATCCGGGGACCGGCAAGACCACCGTTGCCATGCGCATGGCGGAAATTCTGCATCGCCTCGGTTATGTGCGCAAAGGCCATCTGGTTGCGGTCACGCGCGACGATCTGGTCGGCCAATACATCGGCCACACCGCGCCGAAGACTCGCGAGGTGTTGAAAAAAGCGATGGGCGGCGTGCTGTTCATCGACGAAGCGTATTACCTTTATCGGCCGGAAAACGAGCGCGACTACGGCCAGGAAGCGATCGAGATTCTGCTGCAGATCATGGAAAACCAGCGCGACGATCTGGTCGTGATCCTCGCCGGCTACAAGCAGCGCATGGAGCGATTCTTCCGCAGCAATCCCGGCTTGTCGTCGCGCATCGCACACCACATCGACTTTCCCGATTACACTCCGGACGAGCTTTTCGCGATCGCAAGATTGATGCTGGAGCAAAGCCAGTACCGCTTGAGCGATGAGGCCGCGAGCGCACTCAGGGATTACGTCGCGCGGCGCATGGCGCTACCCAATTTCGCCAACGCGCGCAGCGTCAGAAACGCTTTGGAGCGGGCCCGCCTGCGCCAGGCAAACCGTTTGTTCGAAAAGCGCGGCGGTGCGCTTTCCAGAATGGAACTGATGACGATCGAACCTGTGGACATACGGGCGAGCCGGGTGTTTGACGCAGGCGTGGCCGACGCGGCCGTGGCGCCGAAGGAAGGGAACTGACAGCGCGGTAACTTGTTTTCAAACCATCAACAAAAGGAGAAGACAATGGCCACGGATTACGATCCCAGAACAGCCACGGGAATACCCACCGAACCCGTTGGATCCTTGCCCAGGCCGATGAAGCTTCAGCAAGCCTATGCCGACTATGACGCCGGGAAAATAAAACTCGAGCGACTGCAAGAGCTGCAGGAAGAGGCCGCGAAAGATTCCATCGAGCGCATGGAGGCCACGGGCGCGCCTATCGTTTCGGACGGCGAGCAACGCTGGTCCAGTTTCGCCACCTACCCGCTGACCGACACTCTGGCCGGGACCGGTCTCGCCGACAAGCTGGCCGGCGGCGGCCAATACTTTGCTATTTTTGCCGACGGGCACAAGCGGCAACTGCCGGCGCTGACCGGCGGGCCGTTCAAGTACAAGGCGTATGCAGCCGATTCACTGAAGAAGTCGATCAAGCTCGCCACCAGGCCGATGAAGCAGGCGGTGATTGCGCCATCGATGATCGTCCTCTTGTATCCGCTCGACAAGGAGCTCCCCGGGTATTCGCTGAAGCAGTTCGAGGAAGACATCTGCAACGAATGCGAGAAGGACATCCGCCAGGCGTTCGCCGCCGGCGCCGCCCGCGTTTCGATCGATTTTACCGAGGGCAGACTGAGCTGCCGGAATGACCCGCGCAATCCGTGGACGGGGCGCCACATGCTGCCCCACTTCATCGAGCTGAACAACAAGGTAATCGACCGTTTCTCGGCCGCGGAGCGCAAGAACATCGGCATACACACGTGTCCGGGCGGCGACTGCGATTCGGTGCACAGCGCCGACGTTCCCTACAACGATCTCTTGCCGAGCCTGTTCAAGATCAATGCCGGCTATTTCCTGATCCAGCTTTCCAGCGAAAAGAACAAGGAGCAGGTGTACAAAGACATCGGCGCCAGCCTGCGCAAGGACGCGAACGGGGTCAAGCAGATGGCCTACATCGGCGTGATCAATCCCCTCAACCCGAGATTGGAAAGCGCCCAGGAAGTCTGCGACGCTCTGGTAGCAGCATCCGAATACATACCGAAGGATCAGCTAGGCTCGACCGACGATTGCGGCTTCTCGCCGTTCAGCATCGACGTCAAGCCGAGCCACGGTTCGCCCGACGTTGCCCGCGATATCGCGTTCCAGAAGATCACAAACCGCGTCAAAGGCACCAAGATGGCCGCGGAGAAACTCGGCGTCAGTTGAAGCCGCGGTTAGTGCTATGGGCCAGGCAATGCGCTTGATCGCGTCTCTTACTCGCGCCATGGGACGCACTTTTGCAAACGGCAACGACCGCATCAGGGTATCGGCGGCGCGCCGCCTGCTTCTCGACTTCCGGGGAATGTGAATAAGGTGTTGCAAGTTCACGTAGGCCATTAGTCATAGCTGTCCTACACCTTTAGTCGTATTTACCGGGGGCTAACACCGCGCGAGAATTACCTCCTCAGGTTTTGCGCCTGAGTGACTTTTCTGGAGAGTATCGATGATTCCGTGGTTCTGGTACCTGGCGCCACAGCTGCACTTCCCATTTAGCGGCAGCGTTACGCAAGATGTGTCGCCAGCTACGAACTGGTTTTTTGGTTCGATTCCTCCGGAAGCGGGGAATGGCGCTATCGAGAGAGATATTTTTGAAATCGCCTCCTACGGAAGACAACTCGGCCTGATCCTGGAGGTGCTGCTTCCACTCGCCGGCGAACCGGCGGTGGACGCGAACAAAGCACGAGTATCCCTTGCAAGGTTGAAAGACATCCACGAGAAAATCGAAAAGGTTAAAGACGATAATCGGCATCGAACGGCCGAGGCGGCGATTGAGCTGCTCGGCAAACTGAAAGAGATCGACCCTGACGAATTCAAACGGGTGCTTAGTCGCTTTGCGTAAACGGCTGGCAGGGAAGGCCTGCTTTATCCCCATTCCAACGATAGAGACCAGGCTTTTAGCTGAAGGCGCGTGGACAAGATGCATAAACGATTAATCTCGCGCAGGGCGGCGATGCTGCGAACGGATAAAGTCTCCCGTCCCGTGTCCGCATTCCGATTTTGCCTTTTACTCGGGCTACTCGCTTTCGTTGCACCGAGCCAGGCCGCGCCTGCGCTCAAAGCCTACAACATCGATCCCGGGCAGATATCGGTGTCCGGGCTTTCCTCGGGTGGCTACATGGCGGTGCAATTTCACGTCGCCTATTCCTCGCTCATCCGGGGCGCGGGTATCATCGCTGGCGGCGCGTATTTTTGTGCGCGGGACGATCAGCAAACCGCGCTTAGCGTTTGCGCCTGCTTTGCGCTTACTTGCCAGAATGACCCCTCGGCGCAGCGGATCCCGGAGCTTGTCCAGATCACTAATCAAAACGCAAGTCAGGGCGTCATCGATCCGACCAGCAACCTGGCCAACGACCGCGTTTGGTTGTTCTCGGGCAGCGCCGATTCAGTGGTTCCACCGCAGGTCATGAATGGGCTCGAGCTGTACTACAAAAACTACATGGGCGCTGCGAACATTTTTTTCAGGAAAGACCTGCCTGCCGAGCATGCCATGCCGACGGACTCCTTCGGCAATGCTTGCAGCTTCAGAGGCGAGCCATTCATCAACGACTGTGATTACGATGCGGCGGGGGAACTGCTGAAGTGGATCTACGGCGGGCTCGCTGCCAGAAACCCGGGAACGCTCGGTGGCGAATTCGTCGAATTCGACCAAAGCGAGTTTTTACCCAGCCCGGATCAACACGGCATGTGGCCGAGCGGCTGGGCTTACGTGCCGGCTGCGTGCGCGAATGGCGAGCAATGCAAGTTGCATGTAGCGTTTCACGGTTGCAGGCAATATCCCGGCGCCCCATTCGCGTCCGGTCCCCAGGGAAGAATCGGCGACACCTTTGTGAAAAGAACCGGATACAACCCCTGGGCCGATACCAACAACATCATCGTGCTGTATCCGCAGGCGAACGCGATGACGGTCGGCACTCGACTTCCGCGCAGCAACCCGAACGGCTGCTGGGATTGGTGGGGTTATGACGATGTCAATTACTCCAAAAAGAGCGGACGCCAAATGACTGCAATCAAGGGCATGGTGAGTCGTCTGACCGGCGCGAGCACGCCTCCTCCCCCGAACGGCTTCTGCGGAGCCGCGACCAACGCCGACCATGTCAGCGCCGGGCGCGCCTATACGCAGGGCTGGTGGTACTGGACGTCCCATTACGCGACCGGCTCCAATGATTATCTTGGCTGGCGGGCCTCTGCCAACACGACACTGCACGAGACGAGCACAGGTCACTTCGAGGAAGTCGCATCGTGCCCATGAATGTATCAAGGGCCGATCGCTTTTTCGAGAGGGCGAGACCGGAGCGCAACCCGAAACGCCGCCACCGGGAGCAGGATTGAAGAGAACCAGCCCCACGAAGCGTTTACAACGCCGGTCAATTCCTCGCTCGAGGGCTGACCGCTTTTCGTTCATGGCGCGACGCGATACTTCGCCGCGGTAATCTCGGCCATGATCGAGATCGCGATTTCCGGCGGCGTTTTGGCGCCGATGTGGAGCCCGACCGGTCCGTGCAGGCGTTCAATTTCCTGGGGCGACAGATCGAACAGCGCGAGTCTTTCCTTGCGTTTGGCGGTGGTGACGCGGCTGCCCAGCGCGCCCACGTAGAAGGCCGGCGATTTGAGTGCTTCCAGCAGCGCCATGTCGTCGAGCTTCGGATCGTGGGTGAGCGCCACGATCGCGGTACGATGATCGATGCCCATCCCGACAATGACGTCATCCGGCATGCCGCGCTCGAAGCGCACGTCGTCGACTCTGAACACCGCGGCAATCTCCTCGCGCGGGTCGATCACGACGACTTCGTAATCCGCGCTGGTCGCAAGATCCGCGACATATT
>JACDAM010000266.1 GCA_013695435.1 Burkholderiales bacterium
GGGGAGATACGGGCGCATGGCGGCGTTGCCGGCTTCCTTGGTTGGAGTGACCAAACGGCGTCGCCGGCGCCTTGCCCTGCACCCGTCTCTCCCCCGCCGCACGTATGGAATTAGTGTAAACAGGCCCTAATCCGAGGGGCTGGATTCCCGCCGCAGCCTGCCCTCGAATCCTTAAATCGGAGGCGGGAATGACATGGGTTGGATTTGTTCAGCTAACTTCAGACTCATGACACTGATGACCTGAATGCCCAACAGCCACCTTGATGCGCGAGCCATTGCGCCGGGACCATTTTGGCGTCTACCGCTCAGTATGATGGGCGCAGCGCTGGCGCTGGTTTCGCTGGTTCTTGTTTACAACGGCGCCTCGACTGCCGGCATTCAGTCCTGGATGCCGGCGGCGCTTGCCGTGCTGTTGTGGGCGCTCGTCCTTGGTGACCGCTGGTCGCCGCTGGCGGCGCCGATCGCGACCGCGATCGTCACCGGTCTGTTCAGCACGTCGGTCAGCCCGGAAGCCGAGCTCTGGCAGGTTCCGGCGTCGTGGGCGGACTTGACGGTGCTGACTCCGCAGGGTGCGGCGCTGGGCTGTCTCCTGTATTTGAGCGTGGCGCTGTGGTCGCTCGCCCGTTTTGGACGACCGCTGTCGCCGATAGCCGATCTCGCGCTGCTCGCCGTCCCTTATCTTTTCAACCTGCTGCTGACGTTGGCCGCGTCCGGGATGACGCTGGCGCTCGGACGCAGCGTGCTCGGCGCCGATTTGCCCGCCGCGGCTGCCTCGGGTCTCGGACGCACGCTGATCCTCTTTACATTTAACGAAGCGCTGTTGCTCGGCCTGGGCTTGTTGATGGACCGGCGCCTGGCGCCATCGTGGCGATTGCATCTCCTGGTGTTCGGAAGCTCGGCTTTCGCGGCTTTCACGCCGCTGATCGCCGATCTGGGCTCCACGGAAATGGTTTCGCGCTGGCCGGTCGTCGCGCGCATGGCAACGATGGTCCTCACCGAAGCGTTGGCCCAGGCCGGCTTGTGGGCGCAAGTGTTTTTCGTAACCGGCATGCTGCTCGACGCGCTGCGCGGACGCCGCCCCATTCTGACGGCCGGCACCGCACACTGGTACGCCGGACTGGCGCGCGGCGCAGTGTACGGCGGGCTGTTCGTGCTGCTCGTCCAGTTGGGCGCCGTGGTCTGGAGTTCCTCCGTCGTCGTCGGCTGGCTGCTCGCGCATCCCGCGCTGGGTGGGAGCCTGATGGGCGTCCTGCTGTTTCCGCTGGCTAAAACCATCCTCGAAAGTTTCGACGGCAGCGAGCCGTTCTTCGCGCGCTTTATGAAAGCGGTGCGCGAGCCGCTCAATTATGCGCGCGGCCTGATCGCGGGCATGGGGCTCGGGCTGGTTCTGTCGCAGGGCTTGCCGATGCTGTCCGGCGGTCTGCGCTTTGCGCTTGGTTTTGCGATCGGTGCGGCTGCGTATGCCGGAGCCGACGCGCTATGGGACTTGAAGTCCGTGCTCGGCCAGCAACGCCAGCGCATGCAGTCGTGGCGCGTGTATGGATTAGGCGCCTTGCTCGGCGGATTCGTCGGCGGCGCGCTCGCCTGGTATTTCGACGCCGCGCAATGGCAAGCCGTCGCCGAAAAATTCGTGACCTACGCAATACCCTATTTCCCGGCGGGGGGGAAGGCGACGACGAGTTATGTGGTCTATCCGCTGTTCAGCAAGTGGGGCGCGATCGATCTGGGAAGTGTCTCCGGCGGCGTCAAGCTGCTCTATGCGGAGTCGCTGTCGGGCGTGATCAACTGGTCGCTGGCGGCGCCTTTGTTCAGCATCAACCTGGTCGCGCTTACCGCGCTGTTCAAGCGCAGTCTCGGTCCGATCAAGGAGATGTTCAGCGCGGCCGGCTTCGCCATTCTCGTCGAACAGGCGGTGCGCGTGCTGCGCTGGGGATTGTGGATGGCGCCCATCATCTATACCTACCTGCGGCTGGCCTCCGACCCGAGCTGGTACAACCAGGACGGCGCGGTGCGCAGTGCGCTGGCGAGCGTGCAATCGGCGCTGTTGTCGCCGGAGGATTTCCGCGCCTGGAGCCTTACGGTGTTTCTTGGGCTGCTCGCTTACGACTGGCTGCGCGTGCTGATCTGGTTCGACCACATGGGACTGCGCGTGGCGACGCTGGTCAATCTTTCCTTCGTCGGCGGCGACGCGCTGGATGAGAAGGCTTCGCGCTTTCTGGGCCATTCGGCGCGCACGCGCTGCATGCCGGAAGCCATACGCCGTTTTCTCACCTGGGCGCCGCTGCTGATTCCTTTTTATATACCTCGCGGCAGCGAATGGAATCAGGTGTGGGACCGTGCGGAGGCTTTGCAAGCTACCCCGCACGCTGTACTGCCGGCAGTCGCATCCTTGCTGCTGGTTTATCAGATGACAGCGGCGGGCGCGATTCTGGCGGTTGCGTCGGTGTGGCTGCTGCGCCGGCGGGGCAAGGAATCAGCGCCGCCGCAAGCCGCGGCAAGTCCTTATTTCACGCTCGCCAACGGTCAATACACCGCGGAATATGGCTGGGATGGCCGCGGCTTCAGCCGCGTGACCAGCACGGTGCGCCCAGGCTTCGAGCTTGATCTGACGCGCCGGGCGGACGATCCTTTGCAGTTGCGCGGCAAGTTTTTTTATCTGCGCGAGCTCGACAGCGAAGACCAGGCCATCGACGGGCCGTGGTCGCTGGGCTCCGAGCCGATACAAAAGCGCGGCCCCGATTATTCGGTCACCAAACCCTCGCCGAGCACCTTGCATATCGTCAACAGCCACGGCGGAATTCGGGCGGAAGCGCGGGTCAGTCTGGATCCTCGTGACACCGTGGAGAATTGGCGCATCACCCTGACTAACCGCGAGCAGCGTGCCCGCATCGTCGAGTTGACGAGCTACCAGGAACTCGCCGTTGCGCCGGTCGATGCTTACCGCCGCTCGCCTTTTTTCGCGGCCATGCACGTCGGCACCCGTTTCGTCGCGCCGCTGAATGCGATCATCGCCCGCAACCGGCTGATGAGGAACAACGCGAAGGATCCGGCGCTGCAGCGGATGTGCCGCGAAGTCGGGTTTCATGCGGTGCGCGCCGATGACGCCGTGCGGCTGATCGGTTACGAGGATTCGCGCGCCCATTTCATCGGCTTGGGCACGCTGCGGCGACCCGCCGTTTTCGCCGACCAGACGCTGCGCGATCCCACCGACGAAGGGACGCTCTACACCTTCGATCCGGCGGCGAGCTTGCGGCTCAGGATCGAGTTGCCACCCGGTGCGGCAGTCGAGATCGCCTTCGTCGATGGCTATGCCGAGGACGAGTATCGGGCGGCTGCCTTGATCGCGCGCCACCTTGATGTCGCCGAGCCGAACGACGCGGCGTTGAAAGCGAGCTTCGCGCGCATCCGCAGCTTGCGTCCAGCGCCCAAACGCACGGCGGACGGCGGCGGTTTCTCCGACGACGGGCGCGAACTGTCGGCGCCGTGCGACGCACAGCGCCCATGGGCGCATCTCGTCGCCAATCCGCTGGGCCATGGCTTTGTCGCGAGCAGCGAAGGCGAAATCTTTTCGTTCGCCGGCAACGCGCAGCAAAATGCGCTGTCGCCTTTCGGTCTCGACAGCGTGCCGGCCCAACTTCCTGGACAAACGATTTACGTCTTCGACCCGGAAACCGGCGTCGCCGAGACCGCGGGGTTCGCACCTTACCGCAGGCAGGACGCCCGGCACGAGGCCCTGTTTGGATTGGGTTACGCGCGTTACCGCAAGGAAACCGCTGGACTGAAGCTGGATTTGACCGCTTTCGTGCCGTCGGATCAGCCGGTAGAAATCAAGCTGCTGAGGATTCGCAATGGCGGCGACGCGGCGCGCCGCTTGCGTATCGTCCCTTACGTGGAGATGGTACTGGCGGAAGTGCCGGTCGATAGCCGCGGTCGGGTGCGGGCGTGGGCGGATGCGATGCCCGGCGTGCTCTACTTCGAAAACGCGGGCAATGATTTTCACAAGGGCGTCGCATTCGCCGCAACCAATCTTGAATGCCAGTCACAGGAAACCGTGCGTGCGCGCTTTGTCGGCGGCGAAGGCCGCGACCTCACCCGGCCTTTCATGCTGGAGCGCGGTCACGCCGATGTTTCACAGGTCGATGATGGGCGTCGCATCGCAAGCTTCGTCGCCGATCTGGAGATTCAGGCGGGTGAAGAAACAACGATGGTCGTCGTGCTGGGGCAGGCGGCCGACCAGGCGCAGGCGACCCGGCTTGCGCGCGCGTACCTCGAACCGAACGCGGCTGAACTCGCGCTGGAAGAAATCAAGGCGTGGTGGAAACAAGCACTTTCCGTGTTGCGCATCGAGACCAATGAAGCGGCTTTCGACCGCCTGGTGAACGACTGGCTTCCGTATCAACTGCTGTGTGCGCGCTTGTGGGGACGTACCGGACCCGCCCAGCGCAGCGGCGCGTACGGATTCCGCGACCAGTTGCAGGATGTGCTGCCGCTCACCTTTCTCAAGCCTGAGTGGGCGCGCAGGCAGATCGTGCTGCACGCCGCGCAGCAATTCATCGAAGGCGATTGCGTCAAGTGGTGGCATCCCTCATGGGAAGGCCGCACCGGAATCGCGGTGCGCACGCGCGCGTCCGATCCGCATCTTTGGCTTCCCTATGTGGTGACGCGCTACGTGGAAGCTACTGGCGACACCGGCGTTCTGGACGAGCAAGTCCCCTTCCTGGAAGGCAGACCGGTGCCGAAGGGTCATGAAGGATTCTTGTTCGCCCCCAGGCCGTCGCGTGATACCGGCTCGGTTTACGAGCATTGCCGGCGGGCGGTCGAGTACACGCTCGCGCGGCGTGGCGCGCATGATTTGCCGCTGCTCGGCTCCGGCGACTGGAACGATGGTCTCGATGTGCCGGGAATCAAGGGCAAGGGGGAAAGCGTATGGCTGGGCTTCTTCCTGCATGATGTGTTGATGAAGTTCGCCAGTCTCGCCGAGCGCCGCGAGGGACCGCAAGCCAGGAGCCGCTATCTCGCGGAAGCGAGAAACCTGTCTACCGCGCTGGAAGCGATGTGGCGGGGGGACGGCTACCTGCGCGCCATCACCGACGAGGGCGAGGAATTCAAGCTGCGCAGCGCGCTCATGGCCGCTTGGCCGCTTTTGTCTGGGGCAGCCGACGCTAAACGCGGGCAAACGGCCTTGGAAACGGGCCTGACGCAGCTTGAGAAGAGCAACCGAGTGCTGCTCCTGACGCCGCCGTTCACTGAAGATTCGCTGCCCTATCCCGGACGCATCGCGGAATATCCGCCCGGGGTGCGCGAAAATGGCGGGCAATATTCGCACGGCGTTTCCTGGCTGGTGGATGCGCTGCTGCGCTGCGCCGAGCAGGCAGCGGCGGCAAATGATTCAGAACTGGCCGAACGCTGCCGTGCGCGCGCCGCGGATTTATGGATCAAGATATCGCCGCTCAGCAAGAGCGATCAGCCTGATATCTACGGATTGCCGCCGCATCAACAGCCCGCGGATGTTTACGACGGGCCGGGTTATGAAGGGCGCGGCGGCTGGAGTTGGTACACGGGCGCCGCCGCGCGCATGCTCTCCGCCGCATATGAACTGCTCGGACTGCAAATCGAGCGCGGCGAGCTCAAACTACCCGAGGACCTTTTCCTGCGAAACGGGCAGTTGCAGGTCAAGCGTCTCTGGTATCGCGGGCAGCAGATCGGGCAGGGGGGTCGAAGGACCGAAAGTGGAACTGAATCTTAACGATCGTAGCTTAGGAAAAATATGTGGTCTGAACTTGTCACGCTCAAAATGCGGCTCCTTGCAATTTACTGGATGAGCCTTGTTGTCGGCTGCCTGATTTCGGCGCCGGCTTTCGCTTTTGGACTCGAAGACGTCACCGCCATGGCTCGCGCCCTTGCGGAAAAGCCTTTTGCAGGGCCACGCGAGAATCTGCCTCCACAGCTCAGGGACATCACCTACGACCAGTATCGAGACATCCGCTTTCGGAGCGAGAAATCGCTGTGGCAGTCCGCCAATCTGCCCTTCGAGATCCGGTTCTTCCACGCCGGGCTCAACTTCCGCCATCCGGTCAGGATCAACGTGGTGGAAGCGACGGGCGTTACGCCGGTGCGGTTCGATTCCGGTGACTTCGATTACGGCAAAAACACTTTTGACATCGGCAAATTCGCGGATGCCGGTTTCGCCGGTTTCCGCGTGCACTACCCGATCAACAACCTGGAGTACAAGGACGAAGTCGCGGTGTTTCTGGGCGAGAGCTATTTCCGCGCCGTGGGCAAAGGGCAGCGCTACGGACTCTCGGCGCGCGGGCTTGCGGTAGACACCGGCGAAGACACGGGCGAGGAAATCCCGGCTTTCAGAGAATTCTGGCTCGAGCGTCCGGCGGCGAACGCCAAACATCTGGTCGTGTATGCGCTGCTCGATTCCAGACGAGTGACCGGGGCCTATCGTTTCACCATCCATCCCGGTGAAGAAACCTACATGGACGTGCACGTGAACATTTTCCAGCGCGAAAAAGGCGCCAAGCTGGGAATCGCTCCACTGACTTCGATGTTCTATTTCGCTGAGAACCAACCCGCACCCATCCACGAATACCGTCCGGAAGTACATGATTCCGACGGGCTGCTGGTGCAGACTGACCACGGCGAATGGATCTGGCGCCCGCTGATCAATCCGAAAAGGCTGTGGGTGAGCAGCTTCGGCGCGCACAATCCGCGCGGCTTCGGGTTGATGCAGCGCGACCGCGATTTCCGGAGTTACCAGGATCTGGAGG
>JACDAM010000267.1 GCA_013695435.1 Burkholderiales bacterium
GATTCAGGCTGTTCGCCGACTGGATCGCATACTCCAGCGCGTCGTTGTAATCGGCGCGCTGCGCCTGCTGCATCCAGTACAGCACGTAGTTGCCCTTGCGCTGATCGCGCTGATTGAGGCGTTGCAAGCGCGGCTGGGAAATTTCCGGTGCAGCCATAGCAAGCTTGGCAACGGCCATCAGAGCTGGCGGTCAGCCAGCCAGCGCCAAACGAAATATGCAATCAGCGCGGCGACACTCAGCCATATTGCGATAATCACCCAGAACGCCGAGCGACTGTGCGGAAGGTCCCTATCGATCGCGGCGCCCGCGCGTGCGCGGCAATCGTCCCAAACCTCGTCGGGGATCATTTTGATCGCGAGGCTGATCGCGATGGGCAGCAAGATCAGTTCGTCGAGCAGCCCCAGCACCGGAATGAAATCGGGAATCAGATCGATCGGGCTCAACGCATATGCGACGATGCCGGTGATGACAAGCTTTGCGGGCCGCGGCACGCGCGGATCGCGCATGGCCAGGTAGAGCGCATAGGTGCTCGTTTTGAGGCTCGCAACGCGAGCTGACCAGCGCTTCAAAATGCGCATCGTCGCCTGTTCTCCTCTCGAATTCTGGTTGGCGCCGCGCGAGTCAGCGTTTTACGCCAGCGCAATCTTAGGCGCTGGCCAGTGTCCAAGTCCAGGTGTCCCGCGCCGCATCGCCACGCCGCGCAATCACCGCTGATCGATCGTGACAGTTTTTGCGATCGGGGTCGCGGTGCGGATAATGACAAACGCGATCCTTCACATCGTTCCAATGCGCACCACTCATACCGGCAAACCTCCGAAAAATCGCAACGACTGGAAAACCATCGGCACTCTGCTGCCGTATGTCTGGGAGTTCAAGGGCCGCGTCGTGCTCGCGCTGGTGCTGCTCGTACTCGCGAAACTCGCGAATGTGACGGTACCGCTTGCGCTCAAGGAAATCGTCGATTCATTGAGTCCAGGCGAGCAGATGTTGGCGCTCCCCGTCGCCCTGTTGCTGGGTTACGGCGCGTTGCGCTTCGGCGCGACGCTGTTCGGAGAATTGCGCGATGCGGTTTTCGCAAAGGTCACGCAACGCGCCATCCGCCGTGTCGCGCTGCGTGTGTTCGATCATCTGCATGCGCTTAGCCTGCGCTTTCATCTCGAGCGGCAGACAGGGGGCGTATCGCGCGATATCGAACGCGGCAGCCGCGGCATTTCGTTTCTGCTGCAATTCATGCTGTTCAACATTCTGCCGACCTTGGTCGAGATCATACTCGTCGCGGTGATTCTGCTGGTGCAGTACGACATCTGGTTTGCTGTCGTGACTTTCGTCACGCTGATCCTGTACATCGCTTTCACGCTTTTGGTGACGGAATGGCGCATGGTGTTCCGGCGCACGATGAACGATTCGGATTCGCAGGCCAACACGCGCGCCATCGACAGCCTGCTCAATTATGAGACCGTCAAGTATTTCGGCAATGAACAGTGGGAGGCGCGGCGCTATGACGAAGGCATGGCGACGTGGGAGAATGCGGCCGTGCGCAATCAGACGTCGCTCGCCGGGCTCAACGCCGGCCAGGCTGCGATCATCGCAATCGGCATGACTTTGCTGATGGTCCTCGCTGCCAATGGTGTCGTCAACGGCACGATGACGATAGGCGATCTGGTTTTGGTGAACGCCTTCATGCTGCAGTTATACATGCCGCTCAACTTTCTCGGCTTCGTCTATCGCGAGATCCGCCATTCCCTGGCCGACATGGAGAAAATGTTCGGCTTGCTCGAAGAGAACACCGAGATTAAGGACCAGCCAGGCGTGCCCGATCTAAAGCCCGGCAGCGCCGCAGTCCGCTTCGACAATGTCAACTTCAGCTATGAGGCGAAACGTCAGATCCTGTTCGACGTCAGCTTCGAAATTGCGGCCGGCCATACCATCGCCGTGGTGGGGCACAGCGGCTCCGGCAAGTCGACGCTGGCGCGCCTGCTGTTCCGGTTTTACGACGTAAATGGCGGTGCAATAAGAGTCAACGGGCAGGATATTCGCGAGGTCCGGCAAACGAGTTTGCGCGCGGCGATCGGCATCGTGCCGCAGGATACGGTGCTGTTCAACGATACGATTTTCTACAATATTGCGTACGGCCGCCCGAGCGCGTCGAATGCGGAAGTCATCGAGGCGGCGCAATCGGCGCATATTCACGATTTCATCGTGTCGCTGCCCGACGAGTACGAGTCAAGGGTCGGCGAGCGCGGTCTCAAACTGTCGGGCGGAGAAAAACAACGAGTCGCCATTGCCCGCGCCATCCTCAAGAATCCGCGCATTCTGATTTTCGACGAGGCGACCTCGGCGCTCGATTCGAAATCGGAAAAAGCGATTCAAGCGGAATTAAAACGCATAGCCGAAAAGCGGACTACGCTGGTCATCGCCCACCGCTTGTCTACGATCATCGACGCTAACCAGATTCTCGTTATGGAACAAGGGCGCATCGTAGAACGCGGGACGCACCGCGAATTGCTTGCGCAACAGGGTGTTTATGCGGTGATGTGGGCGCTGCAACAGCAGGAAGAAGCGCTGAGAGCCGCTGACGACTCGTTGCCCGGTATCGTCGAAGCCTTATCCATACGCTGATTCGTACGCCGCCAACCTCCGGAACCGCTCATCGGCCATTTGGCCCGTATGTCGCCCCAGTGAAAACATGCATTAGAAAGCTTCCCTTAGTTACTGATTTTTGATATTTTACGTCCTTGTTCGATGTGCACTGCTACGCTGCTCAGGGAGAGCATTTGTGGGGAAAACCAAGCTTTTTATGGGAGTATTGCTGCTGATCGGTACATCGACGGCTTTTGCGCAAAAGGCCGAACTCGCGCTTGCGCTGCCGGGCGAGCAAATCAAGCAGGAAATTGCCGCGGATGACGCGCTCGCGAATGTTGTCGAGAGCCAGTTCGAAGTCGATTTCGACCAACTGACCAAAACGCCGCGCCTCAGTCTTCGCTCTTCCGCAGCTCTGGTTGTGAATCTCAACGATAATCGGGCGATTTACGCGAAAAATACCAGCACGGTGTTGCCGATTGCTTCGATCACCAAACTGATGACCGCGATGGTCGTGCTCGATGCCGGTTTACCGCTCGAGCAGACAATTACGGTTACGCACGCCGACGTCGATACCCTGCGTAATTCCGGTTCGAGACTTCGCGTCGGCACGACGCTGTCGCGCCGCGACATGATGCGCCTTGCGTTGATGGCGTCTGAGAATCGCGCAGCCGCCGCGCTCGCGCGCACCGGCCCCGGCGGCACGCAAGGCTTCGTCGCCGCAATGAACCGCAAAGCCGTCGAACTCGGCATGACGAATTCTCGCTTCGTCGATGCCACCGGCCTCAGCGTAGAAAACGTTTCGACCGCGCATGACCTTGCCAGGATGGTCAAGGCGAGCGAGCGCTATGACCTGATCGCCGATTTCAGCACGCAGGGGCGGCATCAGCAGACGTTCGCAGGCAGTAAACGCCGCCTCGGTTTTCGCAACACCAATATCCTGGTCAATAACAAGCGCTGGGACATTGATCTCTCCAAAACCGGTTATATCAGCGAATCCGGCCGCTGTCTGGTAATGATGGCGACGATCGAAAAGCGGCCGGTGATTATCGTGCTGCTGGATTCGAACGGAAAATTCTCGCGCTTTGGCGATGCGAACCGGATCAAGAAGTGGATGGAAGCAACACCCGCGCGCAACGAACGCGTCAGCAGGCTTTATTAGCTGGTTAGGATTCGATAAGTTTCGCTCGCGACGAGCGCGCGTACTGCAAGCTAGCGCAGCGAGTTGGCGGCACTCTCCGCTGCTTTGACGGCTTGGCTGCGCGCATCTGCGGCGCGGCGGGCGGGGCGAAAACCAATAGCATAGGAAATCTGGTCCGCTGTTTTTTTGACCTCCGGCGCCCACGCTTTATCGAGACGGTCCGAAGGCGCTGATACCGACAGTCCGGCGACGAGCTGACCTTCCTCGTCGTGAATCCCCGCACCAATACAGGAAACGCCTTTCTCGGCTTCCTCGTTATCGAACGCATAACCCGCCCGTTTCACGCGCTCGAGTTCGCGCGCCAGGCTGGTCAAGGTGCTCAACGTATTTTCCGTGTAGGCCGGCAACCCGGTGCGCTTCGCGTAATCGGCCCAGCCGCGCGGGCCTTCTTCGGCCAGATAAATCTTGCCGACCGCCGTTATGTGCAACGGCGCGCGCGCGCCGACGATTTGCACGACCTGCATCATCGAGCGATTCGATGAACTGCGTTCGACGTAAATCACTTCATCGTCCTGGCGCACACTCAGGTTTACCGTCTCCTGCAGTTTCTGATACAGACGATCCATGTGAGGCAGGGCTTCCTGCCGGATATTCAGTCTTGATTTCACGAGATTACCCAATTCAAGCAAGCGGATTCCCAGCCGGTAGGCGCCCGGTTCGACGCGGTCAATCAAGCGGTTGTCGACCATCACACCCAGAATGCGGTGCGCGGTCGAAGGATGCAACTCGTTTGACCAGCCAGATACTTGAGGTTCACCGCTTCTCCCGATTCGGCGATCGCATCGAGCAGGGCCATCATGCGCTCGATCACCCGAATGGAAGATCGGTTTTCGGACAATGCGGGTTTCCTGCCAGAAGGTTGCTGTCGGAAAAAGTGTGGTGAGAAGCATGCAACGGGATTTTACGATATGAAAACTTGTTCTACAACGAGGGGCATATCATCTGTGGGGGCCGTGTTATGATTTTTACGTCCGTCGCTTCGACGGCTCCGCTCCTCTTCCCGCATGCGCGTTGGTTTGCTGGTCACCTGTCTGGTTGATCTATTTCGTCCATCGATAGGCTTTTCCGCGCTCGCGTTGCTCGAACGCGCCGGGGTCGAGGTTGTCGTTCCGGCACGGCAAACGTGCTGCGGCCAGCCCGCTTACAACTCCGGCGACCGTCAGGCGGCGCGTGCGCTGGCGCTGAAAACCCTTACCGAATTCGAGCATTTCGATTATGTCGTAATACCGTCGGGATCATGTGCGGGCATGGTCGGCAAGCATTATCCACATCTGTTCGACGATGATTCAGATACCCGGCAGCGCATCACCGCTCTCGCCGCGCGCACCTTCGAGCTCACTGATTTCCTCATCAATGTGTTGCATCTGACGCACCTGCCCGGGCGTTGGCAGGGTCGCCTCACTTATCACGATTCGTGCGCGGGCCTGCGTGAACTCGGTGTGAAAAATCAGCCGCGCGCGTTACTGGCGAGCGCGGACATCGAGTTGATCGAGATGACCGGGGCCGAAGTTTGCTGCGGCTTCGGCGGGACTTTCTCGGTGAAGTTCGGCGACATTGCAACGCGCATGGCCGACAACAAATGTCTGCAGATCGCCGCGACCGGCGCCCCCTGCGTCGCGCTCGGCGATCTCGGCTGTATGTTGCACATCGAAGGCCGTCTGCGCCGGCGCGGGGATATGACGACGCAGGTGCTGCATATCGCCGAAGTGCTGGCCGCCCAGGATCGCGCCGGCGTTGCCAGCGGTGAAGGCGACAAGCAATCGGGCTAGGCGCTAGCGGTTGTTTTTTGCGCCGCGCTCACCGGGTTTTCCAATCATGGAAATCAAGTCGATACACTTCAAAGCACGGTCCACCGCGCAGTTGCGAGACGGCACTTTGCAAGCGTCGCTGCGTAACGCCCAGGGACGATTTACAGAAGGCCGTGTGCAAGCGCTCGCCGGCGTCGATTTCGAAAAGCTGCGTGACGCCGCCGCCGAAATCCGCGATCGTGTGTTGCGCAACCTCGATCTCTATCTCGAACATTTCGAACGCACGGCAACGAATGCCGGCGCGTGCGTTCATTGGGCAGAAACCAGTGCCGACGTAAACCGCATCGTGCTCGATATAGCGCGCCAGCATGGCGTCCGCCGCGTGATCAAATCGAAATCGATGGTAAGCGAGGAATGCGCGCTGAACGATGCACTCGAAGCGGCCGGGCTTGCTGTCGTCGAAAGCGATCTCGGCGAATACATCCTGCAGCTTGCTCATGAGCCGCCTTCACATATCGTCGCGCCGGTCATGCACAAGAGCAAGGATGAAATATCGGATCTGTTCGCGCGCATTCACCAGACGCCGCGCAAAACCGCGATACCCGAATTGTGCCGCGAGGCGCGCGAGATTATGCGCCCGCATTTTGTTGCCGCCGACATGGGCATCTCGGGAGCCAATTTTATGATCGCCGAAACCGGCTCGACCCTGATTGTCACCAACGAAGGCAACGGCCGTCTGACGACGACCCTGCCGCGGGTTCACGTCGCAATCTCTGGCGTCGAAAAAGTCGTCGCAACACTCGAAGACGCCGCCACGCTGGTTCGGCTGTTGCCGCGCTCGGCGACCGGTCAATCGATTACCAATTATGTGACGATCAACACCGGAACGCGCCACGTCGGCGACCACGATGGCCCGCGGCATTTTCACATCATCCTGGTCGACGCCGGCCGCGCCAATCTGCTCGGCGGCGAATTGCAAAGCATGCTGCGCTGCATACGT
>JACDAM010000268.1 GCA_013695435.1 Burkholderiales bacterium
TCGACTCCGTACTTGTCGAGGGTGCCGTCCTTGAACAGCGCCAAGGTCGTGTTGAGCGCGGTCTGCCCCCCATCGTCGGAAGCACCGCGTCCGGCCTCTCCTTCTCGATGATCCGGGCCACGAACTCGGGCGTGATCGGCTCCACATAGGTCGCGTCGGCGAGATCGGGGTCGGTCATGATGGTGGCGGGATTGGAGTTGACCAGGACAATCCGGTAGCCCTCGGCCTTCAGCGCCTTGATCGCCTGTGTGCCGGAATAATCGAACTCGCATGCCTGGCCGATGACGATCGGCCCGGCGCCGATGATCAGGATCGATCGGAGGTCGGTTCGCTTGGCCATCTTCAGGAACGCGAATAATGCAGCGTGAAAAGTGAAGAAAAAACGACGTCCCGCGAGAGGTACATCTCACGTTTCATTCTTGGCTCTTCACGCCTTCATTATTTTTTATCGTCGTCAATCACTTCTTCTCCTGCTCCTTCTCTTTTTCGCCGAACAAGCCTTCGGCCAAACCCGGCAGACCGCCTTCGCTCGGCATGCGGGGTTCTTCGGGCTTCGCCGCGTCCTGAGCGTCGGCCTGGGGCGCTGTCGCAGGGGCGGCGGATTTCTCCGCGGGCGGCGTGTCGCCGGGGCCGCAAGCCGCGAGCAGCGCCGCGATTGCAGCCGCGATGGGGAAAGCTGGAAGTTGCGTCTTGCTCATGATGGTCCTCCGGAAATGTTGACGGTTGCGCTACTCTTGTTTTGCATCATCTCGATAAAGCGATCGAACAGATAATCGACATCGTGAGGCCCGGGGCTCGCTTCGGGGTGGCCCTGGAAACAGAAAGCCGGCACATCGGTGCGTTCAAAACCCTGCAAGCTGCCGTCGAATAATGAAACATGCGTAACGCGGGTGTTCGCCGGCAAGGTGGCGGCATCGACGGCGAAGCCGTGGTTTTGCGACGAAATCATTACGCGCCGGCTGTCGACGTCGTGCACCGGATGATTGGCGCCGTGATGGCCGAATTTCATCTTCACGGTTTTCGCGCCGGAGGCGAGGCCGAGCAACTGGTGGCCGAGGCAAATGCCGAAAGTCGGCACCTTGTGTTCGAGCAATTCGCGAATCGCGCTGATCGCGTAATCGCACGGCTCGGGATCACCGGGCCCGTTCGACAGAAAGATGCCGTCGGGCTGCAGCGCCAGCGCATCCGCAGCCGTGGTCTGCGCCGGCAATACCGTGATGCGGCAACCGCGCGACGCCAGTTTGCGCAGGATGTTGCGCTTGATGCCGTAATCGAAAGCGACGACGTGATAGCGCGCATCGCTGTGCACGCGATAACCCGCGCCGAGCGCCCACTGGCCTTCGTTCCACGAATAGGATTCCGTGCAACTCACGCTTTTCGCGAGATCCATGCCGGCCAGTCCGGGAAACGCGCGCGCCAGGCGCAAGGCTTCCGCTTCATCGAAATCGCCAGCCATGATGCAGCCGGATTGCGCACCTTTTTCGCGCAGAATACGCGTCAATTTTCGCGTGTCGACGTCGGCGATGGCGACGACGCTTTGCTGTTTCAGGAAGCTCGGCAAATCCTGCGTTGAACGCCAGTTGCTGGTCGTCAACGGTGAATCGCGGATGACGAGGCCCGCCGCGTAAACCCGGCGGGATTCGGCGTCTTCGACATTGACCCCGGTATTGCCGACGTGCGGGTAGGTCAGCGTCACGATCTGCCGGCAGTACGACGGATCGGTCAGAATTTCCTGATAGCCGGTAATCGCGGTGTTGAATACGACTTCACCGACCGCGGCGCCGTCGGCGCCGATTGCCGCGCCGCGAAAAATGGTGCCGTCGGCAAGCGCCAGAATCGCAGGTTGACGTTGCAGCACGAACCGCTCCTACAGGACTTGTGTGAAGTTTGAATGGCAGATGTGGAAGCGGGAAAGGCTAAAAGCCTCTCCCGCTTGACCACAGGAATTATACGGGACGCCAGCCCGTTCATCAATCCGCGAGGCTGATTCTGCTGATGAAAGAGCAGGCTTCGTAGAGCGTCAACGGTTCACACAAT
>JACDAM010000269.1 GCA_013695435.1 Burkholderiales bacterium
CGGGCAGACGCGCTTGAAGCACGGGCTGCACTCGAGGCCGAGCTTGATGACTTTGGCTTGCCCGGATAGCGGCGGCGTGAAGCGCGGGCTCGAAGAGCCGTAGAGTGCGAGCATGGGTTTATCGAGCGCGGCGGCGATGTGCATGAGGCCGGAATCGTTGCTGACGACCAGCGTCGCGCACGAAAGCAGGTCGATGGCTTGGTCGAGACTGGTTTTGCTGCAAAGGTTGATGGCCTTGCTGCCGCTGGACGACGCAATTTCGGCGCCGATCCCGATATCTTTTAACGAGCCGATGATCCAGACGGCATAACCCGCCGCCGATAATTTCACCGCAAGCCCGGCGAAATAGGCGGGCGGCCAGCGCTTGGCCGGGCCATATTCGGCGCCCGGACAAAGCGCCGCGATCGGGCGTTGCAAGGTCAGCCGCAACGTCCGCAAAGTGCGTCGCTGATCGGATTCGGCGACGCGCAATCTCGGCTGCGGTATCGGAAATCGCGGAATGTTGCCCGAAGGCTCGGCGAGCGCCGCGAAGCGTTCGACCATCAGCGGCAGCGCGTGCCGGTGCAGTTCGCGCATGTCGTTGACCAGACCAAAACGGGCCTCGCCCTGGAAGCCGGTGCGCATTGCGATGCGCGCGAAAAAAGGCACGAGCGCCGACTTCAGCGAATTGGTCAGCAGAATGGCCTGGTCGTAATTGCGTTCGCGCAGGCCGCGGCCGAAACGCCAGCGCTCGCGCAGCTTGATCGCGCCGTGGCCGAAAGGATTGATGATGATGTCATGGACCTCTGGCATGCGGCGGAGCAGCGGCGCGACCCAGGCCGGCGCGAGCATATCGAGTATGAGACCGGGGAGGCGCTCGTGCAGACGCATGAACAGCGGCTGCGCGAGCATCGCATCGCCGACCCACGATGGCGCGACGACGAGGATTTTGCTCAAGATGGGTTTAAAGCAAAGATCGGGAAAACTTTATCGAGCGGTCATTGCTGGGGTTTGTTCTTGAATTTGTACAGCGTACCGCAATACGGGCACAGCGCCTGCCCCCAGGCCTCGACCGGCAGGAATACGCGCGGATGCGAATTCCACAAACGCATCGACGGCATCGGGCAATGCAGCGGTAAATCGGAAGCCGCGACTTCGATGAAACGTTCGGTGAGGTCGCCGCTCGGGTCAGAGGTCGCCATGTTTGCTCATAACGCTGTCATTGCGGACGCGCCGCGGCAGCGGCTTGAGCCGGAATCTCGTTGCGAATACGAGATTTCGCTTGCGCAGGAATGACGATTGTCTTATGGGTGTGCTTCAATTAAGAGGTACGGGATTCCCGCCAGCGCGGGAATGACGAGCTTCGTCCGCCCGGCTTTCGACCGGCGTCAGCCAATCCGCATGCTTTCTGTCGCGGCCGTTCACGCAATCGAAAAACATTTTCTGAAGCTTTTCCGTGATCGGGCCGCGCGTGCCGCTGCCGATAGCGCGGTTGTCGAGCTCGCGGATCGGTGTGACTTCGGCGGCGGTGCCAGTGAAGAATGCTTCATCGGCAGTGTAAACGTCGTCGCGCGTGATGCGGCGGGCCGAGACTTCGTACCCGGCCTCCTGCGCGAGCGTGATGACGGCGTTGCGCGTGATGCCGATCAGCGCCGAGGTCAGCTCGGGCTCGTAGATTTTTCCGTTCTTGACGATGAACAGATTCTCGCCGGCGCCTTCGGCGACGAAGCCTTCGGTGTCGAGCAGCAGCGCTTCGTCGTAGCCGTCATCGATCGCTTCGGTATTGGCGAGGATCGAGTTCGCATAAGTGCCGGAATATTTCGCGCGGCACATCGTCACGTTGACATGATGGCGCGTGAACGACGATGTCTTCACGCGTATGCCTTTTTCCAAACCTTCCGCGCCCAGATACGCGCCCCACGGCCATGCCGAAATGGCGACGTGGACTTTCGCGCCCTTCGGCGAAACGCCGATTTTCTCCGGACCATAAAACGCGATTGGACGGATGTAGCACTCGTGCAACTGGTTGGCGCGCACGACTTCCGTCTGCGCTTCCATCAGGGTCGCGCGATCGTACGGCAGCTTCATCATGTAGATGTGCGCCGAGTTGAACAGCCGCGCGGTATGCTCTTTCAGGCGAAAAATCGCAGTGCCGCTGACCGTGTTGTAAGCGCGCACGCCTTCGAATACGGCCAAACCGTAGTGCAGCGAATGAGTCAGGACGTGTGTAGTCGCATCGCGCCACGGCACCATTTTGCCGTCGTACCAGATCAGACCGTCGCGGTCGGCCATCGACATCGGAAACTCCGTTGCAAGGGAAAACAGACAAGCGGAATTGTAGCGTATTCCGTGCTGAGGATGGCCTTCAGGCGTCGTCAAACACATGCCGCCACAGTGCGCGCACGGCTTCAGCCTGCGCGGCAACATCTTCCGCGGCAACGCGCGCATAGCGCTCGCTTTGCAGGCGCAGCGCATGCTGCATACGGCGGAAATGCCGATAGGCAGCGTGGCTTTGCTGCGCCAATTCGGCAGGGATCAGTTTCAGTTCGGCGGCAAGCTTGAGCAGCGCGAGATTGCCGATGTTCGCGGTCAACCTGCGGTGCTTGTGAGCATGGCCGAGCACTAGATATTGCACGATGAATTCGACGTCGATGATGCCGCCGCGGTCGTGCTTCACATCGAACAGCGCGCCGTTATTGGGGTGCGCATCGCGCATCTTTTCGCGCATGGCGACGATATCGGCGCGCAGTTGGTCGAGGTCGCGATTCTGACGCAAAACCTGTTCGCGGATTTTATCGAACTGCCGGCCGACTTTGGCGTCGCCGGCTGCGAAGCGCGCGCGCGTCAGCGCCTGATGTTCCCAGGTCCACGCCTGCCCGGTTTGATACGCTGAAAAGGCTTCGATGTTGCTGACGAGCAGGCCGCTTTGTCCATTTGGCCGCAGCCGCAGATCGGTTTCGTACAGCACGCCCGCGGCAGTCGCGCTGTTCAGCCACGTGTTGATGCGTTGCCCGAGGCGCGCGTAGTTTTCGGGCGCGTTCGGCGCTTCGTCGTCGAACAGAAAAATGATGTCGAGATCGGACGCATAGCCGAGTTCCTTGCCGCCTAGTTTGCCGTAGCCGATGACGGCAAATTTCGGCTTGCGCCGGTGCGCAGTCGCAAGCCTGGCCCAGCAAACGCGCAGCGCTTCGGCCAGGCAAAGATCGGCGAGCGCGGAGAGATCGTCGCTGAGCTTTTCGAGCCGCAGTTCCCCGGCGAGGTCAGCGACCAGCAGCCGAAACGTCTGGCTGTGCTTGAAGTGGCGCAGCAAATCCATCTGGGTTTCGGTATCACCCTCGGCCTGGTCGAGCTGGCGCGCCAGCGATTCTTTGAGCGCGGCCCAGTCAGGCGTGGCGTGCGCGCGGCTGTCGAGCAACTCGTCCATCAGGATCGGATGCTGCGTCAGATATGCGGACGCCCAGGCGCTCGCCGACGCCAGTTTGGCGACGCGTTCGAGCGCTTGCGGATACTCGAGCAAAAACGCCAGATAGGATTCGCGCCGGCTGACGCTTTCGAGCAGATTCAGCAGACGCGCAAACGTCGTGTCGGGGTCATCGAGAGCGGCGGCGGCATCGGCCGCGCGCGGCAGCAGCTTTTCCATGCGCGCATGGCTGGTCGCGGGCATCTGCCGATAGCGGCTGCTGCCGCGGAATTGCTCGATGCGCTGGCGGGCCGGGTCGCTATCGGAATAGTCGGGCGGGGGCGGGCCGCCGCCTTTTGCGGTCGGCGCCGCCGCTTCCGCCATCGGCGAGAAGACCTGATCGAATTCACGGCTGACGTTCGCGCGATGTTTATCGAGCTGTTTCAGCAGCGACTGCTCATTTGCGAAACCCATCGCCCCGGCAATCAAGGCGCGATCGCCGGCATGCGCGGGTATCGTTTGCGTTTGCTGGTCGTCGAGATATTGCAGCCGGTGTTCGAGATTGCGCAGGAAGACGTAAGCATCGCGCAAATCGGCGGCTGCTGCCGCCGGCAAATAGCCGCGTTGGCCGAGATTGGCGAGCGCCTGCAGAGTTGGCCGTACGCGAAATTCGGCTTCGCGGCCGCCGCGGATCAATTGAAAAACCTGCGCGATGAATTCGATTTCGCGGATGCCGCCCGGCCCGAGCTTGATATTGCCGGCGCGCCCGCGCTTGCCGACATCGCGGCGAATCTGCGCGTGCAGATCGCGCATAGCCGCCAGCGCCGAAAAATCGAGATGACGGCGGAATACGAAAGGCCGCACCAATTGCATCAGCCCATCGCTCTGGTCGCCGGTCAGCGCCCGCGCTTTCAGCCACGCGTAGCGCTCCCATTCGCGTCCCTGCGTGATGAAGTAATTCTCGAGCGCGGCGAAGCTCGTGACCAGCGGGCTGGATTCACCATAAGGCCGCAGCCGCATATCGACGCGGAATACGAAGCCGTCGGCTGTGACCTCGCCTAGCGCCGCGATCAACCTGCGGCCGACGCGCGTGAAAAATTCGTGATTGTCGATACTGTGTTCGCTGCCGTGTTCATTGGTGCTTCGACTGTTGCGGACCGTGGCGCCGTCTTCCGGATAGATGAATATCAAATCGATGTCCGACGAAACATTGAGTTCGCCGCCGCCGAGCTTGCCCATGCCGACGACATGGAGCTGCTGCGCGGCGCCGTTATCCGCCGCTGTCGGCTGACCGTACTGCTGCGCAGCCCAGTCGTGCAGGCGCGGCAGCGCGTAGCCGATCGCGATTTCGGCAAGCGCCGTCACCGTAGCGACGACCTCGGCAAGATCGCAGAGACCGCCGAGATCGCGCGCGATGACACGCAACATAACGCGCTTGCGCAATTCGCGCAGCGACTGGAACAACGCCGCTTCATCACGCACATTGTCCGGCAGCAGCGCTCTCATCCGGTCGCGCGTAAACGCCGCGCCGCTCGATTCGACGAGGTTGGGGCGCGTGTTCAGCGTCCGCTGCGCATAACGGCTCAGCGCGAGCGCCCGTTGCACGGCCGCGTCGGGCGCGGCCTCGCCCGCTTTATTCCGCGAGACAGGCTTGCGTCCGGGCCGGGGTTCGGTCTGACTCGCGGCTTTGGTTTTGGGCGGTCGCGGCATATCGTTCGGGTTACAATGAGACTGAAAGTGTCGATGAAAACAGCAGTTGCAAGCGCGCGCAGCTGATCCGGGAAATCTCTGGTTCGTCGTTCCCGACCCCGATTTAAACATTCGAGGCAGGCTCCAGCGGGAATCCAGTGCAAAGGCCAGGGATTCGCGTCCGCGACGTAACGACTGAGATAAAAACGTTTCAGAGCTTTCACTGATTTTAACCTACGCTACTTTGCCTAATTCCATTCACGCCCCGTCACCGCCGCGCTCCGCGTTGCGCGCGCTCCTGCGCGCATTCGCGTGGCTGACCGTCGGTGTCGCCTGTACGCTTCTTGTGCTCGTCCTCGCGGTCCGCTTCTGGCTGCTTCCGAATATCGATGACCATCGCGCGGCGATCGCGCGCGAACTTGGCGAGGCGCTGCATCAGCGCGTTGCGATCGGCCGGATTGCGCTGACGTGGTCAGGCTTGCAGCCGCATCTGATCATGGATGATGTGCAAATGCTTGACGCCGGCGGCGGCGTAACGCTGGGAATCGAGCAGGTCGAGAATTCGCTGCCTTGGCGGTCGTTGCTGCGCGGCCGCTGGCAGTTCGATTCGTTTCGCATCAAGCAACTCGAAGTCGTCGTTCGCCGCGATGCCGCTGGAGAAATCTTCGCCGCCGGCTATCCGCTGGCTGGCAATGCCGGTACTGACGGCATCAGCGCCTGGCTGCGCAAACAGCCGCGGATTGCGATCGACGAAGCCGCCGTCGTTTGGCAAGACGAGTTGCGCGGCGCCGCGCCGCTCACAATATCCGGTGTAAGCGGGCTGCTGGAAAACGATGGCGGGCGCCATAGCTTCGCCTTGCGCGGATCGCCTCCCGCGGGTCTGGCGCCGCTGCTGGAGGTCGTTGGCGAGGTATGGCCAGATTCGCCTGCGCCCACGCCGGGCGGCGCGGACGGCGGCGCCAGCAGTGCCGGCCAGGTCGCGCAGTGGCGCAGCCGCTTGTATGTGCGCGCCGATGCGGTCGATAGCGCAGCGCTGCGGCAATGGCTTGCGCTCCCCGATTCCCTGATCGCAGGCCGTGCCGCGGTCTCGGCATGGTTGTCGATCCGGGACGAAACAATCGAGCATGCGCTGGTCGACGCATCCGGCGAAAATATCGTCATGCGGCTCGCGCCGGATGTGCAGGAAATGGCGTTCCCGAACGTGAAAATGCGCATGGTCTGGGACGCTGCATCGAAGACTTTCGATTTCGCGGCGACCGGCGCGCAACTCGAAACAGCCGGCGGTAAACTGGTCGAAGGATCGCTCCAGTTTTCGCAAAGCAATGGCGAGATGCGCAGCGCGCAGCCGGTCGCGACACGAGGATCGCTGCGCGTCGATCGACTCCCGCTCGCTGCCATCGCCGATCTCGGTCGTCAGTTACCGGTCGCGCCCGAACTTCGCCGGCAATGGCATGATCTCGCGTCGGCCGGGGTGCTCAATCATCTGACTCTGGAATGGAACGGCGCCTGGACCGCCGCGACCATGCCCGAGGAATACCGCGGCAACGCCGAAGTGAGCGAACTGGCGATGCACGCCGCAGACCCGGCGCGGCGATTTTCCGGAATCAGCGGACATCTCTCGTTCAGCCAAGCGGGCGGCTCGTTTGCGCTCGACGGCAGTGCTGTGGAAATCGAGTTGCCGGAAATGTTTGCCGACAGCCTGCGTTTCGACCGGCTGACCGGCCAAATCGCGTGGCGCAACGAGGAAAAACCTGGCGGCCAACTGACGATAGCGTTCAAGGAACTGGCGTTCGCAAATGACCATCTGGCCGGTGAAGTTTCCGGCCGCTATCAGGCAACTGCCGGGGGACGCGGCATCGCTGATATTTCAGGCCGGCTGGCGCGCGCAGATTTGCGTTTTGCCGGGCGCTATACGCCGCTGGCCCTTGGCGACGAAACGCGCGACTGGCTGGCGAGCGCCTTGCGCGCCGGCAAGATCACACAGGCGAGCCTGCGCGTGCAGGGCGATCTGGACAATTTTCCATTTGCGGATGGTGAGGACGGGGTTTTCGAGGCCAAGGCGAGTGTGGCCGGCGCCGTTGTCGATTATGCCGAGGGATGGCCAGCTGCCGAACAAGTCAAGGCCGACGTGCTGTTTCGCGGCTCGCGCATGGAAATCGACATTCGCGACGCAGTCATCGCCGGTCTGCGAATGGAAGCGGCGCAGGGTATTGTTCCGGTCATCGGCAATGGCGATGAAGTCCTGCAATGGCAGGGTCGAGCGGCCGGATCGGGCGCGCAATTCCTGCGCGCGCTGGCGATCGGCCCGTTCGCCGGCCTCCTCAAAAGTAACGCTGAAAAACTCGTCGTCGACGGCAACGGCAAGCTGACTTTGCAGCTCGCGATTCCGCTGCGCCGTCATGCCGAGGCGCAGATTTCCGGCGACTACTCGTTTGCCGATAACACGATCCAGGTGGGCGTGGAATTTCCGAAACTGGAAAACGCCAGCGGCAAACTCGAATTTTTAAATGGCAATCTCAGCGCCCAGAAAGTTCGGGGATCGATCGAAGGCAGTCCGGTCACGCTGGATTTCGTTGCGCCAGCCGGCGATCCGCCACGCCTGACAGTCTCTGGCCGCTCGACGGTCGCCGGCGCACGCCGGCTCATCGGCGTCGAGCACCCCTGGCTGGATAGCGTGCACGGCGAAACCGATTGGCGGGCCCAATTTCGTCTGCAGGAGGATTCCGTGAAATGGAGTGTGGAATCCGATCTCGCCGGCATAGCGTCGGCGTTGCCGGCGCCATTGCACAAAGCGGCGGCGGCGCACATCCCGATCAAAATCGATGGCGCGTCGGATCGGGCTTCGACCCGGAATCCCGATCGATTCACCGTCTCCTATGGCGATGTCATACGCGCGGAGCTGGCGCTGGCGAAGAACGCGAATAAATCGGGAAATGGCGTTGCGGGCAGACGCCTGTCCGGTGAGATTGTGGTCGGCGCCAGCCCGGCCGCAGCGTCCTCGCCGGCGCTGCGCGATGCAGGCGGCATTTCGCTCAGCGGCCAACTCGCCAGGCTCGATTTCGACGCATGGCGCGAGCGTCTCGACCAGACATCCGGTGCGGGGAGTGTGACATCCGCGAGCGCCGGCGTTGGTGTCGACCGGATTGCGCTTCACGTGGACGAAGCGACGGCTTTCGATCGCCGCTTCACGGATTTGCAGCTGAACGCGCACGCCGTCGATGGCAGTTGGCGCGCGCGGCTCGACGCGGCAGAGGTCGCCGGCGACGTCGTATGGGAAGCCGGGGATCGCTCAGAGCAGCAGCCGGAACAAGCCGGTCGGCCGTCCACTGCCGAATGGAAACTGACCGCGCGTTTGCAGCGGCTCGCCTTGCCGCCTGCGATCGACAGCGACCAGGCCGCACCTGTGGGGCCGGCAGATGAAGCCGTCAGCGCGGCGGCGTTGCGTGCGGAAACCGATCCCGCCCATGCGATCGCCTCGCTGCCTGCGATCGATCTGCAAATCGAACAGCTCAGCGTCAACCAGATCGCGCTCGGCCGGTTTACGCTGCTCGGCCGGCCGCAAGGTTCGGATTGGCGCATCGAGCGCCTGGCGCTGCATGCCGATGATGCGAAACTCGAAGCCAGCGGCGCGTGGCAGACCGGCGATACGCCGCGCGCCAAACCGCTTACGCGGCTCAATATCGAATTCGATATCGCCGACATCGGCGCGTTTTTCAAGCGCATCGATTTCCCGGACGGCATGAAAGAAGGGCGGGCGTCGCTGGCCGGGGCGCTGAGCTGGCCGGGCAGTCCGCTCGATCTGCGCTACGCCAACTTGTCTGGCAACCTGGTGCTGCACGCGCACGACGGCCGCTTCGCTAAAATCGAACCCGGTTTCGGAATCGGTCTGGGCAAGCTGCTCGGCGTGCTGAGTTTGCAGAATCTGCCGCGACGCATGTCGCTCGATTTCGACGACGTTGTGGAAAAAGGTTATTCGTTCGACGACATCGCCGCCAACGTCGATATTCAGCGCGGCGTCGCCAATTCCGACGAATTCGTCATCAGCAGCCCAACAGCCAAAACGGTGCTGAGCGGCGAAGTCGATCTCGCGGCGGAAACGCAGAATCTGCATGTCAAGGTGACGCCTTCGTTCAGCGACAGCCTGTCGATTGCGACGGTGCTGATGGGGCATCCGGTCATCGGTCTGACCAGCTATTTCCTGCAGAAAATGCTGAAGGATCCAATTGGCAAATTGACCGCCCATCGCTACCAGGTCACGGGAACCTGGATCGAGCCAACCTTGTCTCCGCTCAACGAAACGGCGGCGCCCGAGTGAGGGCTATGAACGCGGTCGGGCAGTCATTCCAGGTCGCAGCCATCCAGATGGCGTCGGGCCCGAACGTGCAGGCGAATCTCAATGAAGCGCGGCGCCTGATAGAAATGGCCGCTGCGCAGGGTGCGAGGCTGGTCGCGCTGCCCGAGTACTTCGCGATCATGGGGCTCCGCGACGACGACAAGGTCAAAGTGCGCGAGCCGCAAGGCAGTGGACCAATCCAGCAGTTTCTGTCGGATACCGCGAAGCGCTGCGGCATCTGGCTGCTGGGCGGCTCGGTTCCGCTCGAATCGGGATTTGCCGACAAGGTTCGCAACAGCTCGCTGCTGTATGACGACTGCGGCAGGCTCGTTGCGCGCTACGACAAGATTCATTTGTTCGGGCTCGATCTCGCCGGCGAGCGCTACTCTGAGGAAAAAACCATAGAGGCAGGCAATGCCGTCGTCGTTGCCGAAACCGAGTTCGGCCGCATCGGCTTATCCATTTGCTATGACTTGCGTTTCCCCGAGCTGTATCGCGCGATGCAGGACGTCGATCTGATTATGGTGCCTTCGGCGTTTACCGAAACGACCGGCAAAGCGCACTGGGAAACACTGCTGCGCGCGCGCGCCATCGAAAACCTCGCGTTCGTGGTGGCGCCGGCGCAAGGCGGGTATCACGTCAGCGGCCGCGAAACCCATGGCAACAGCATGATCGTCGATCCGTGGGGCGTGGTGCTCGATCGCCTGCCGCGCGGTTCCGGCGTGGTCCTCGCAAGCATCGATCGCGGATACCAGTCGAGTTTGCGCGCCAGTTTGCCGGCGCTACGGCATCGCACCTTGCACGATTGCTGAACCGGGCGCACAAGCTCGGTGCGCTGGAAGATTGCTGCGTCACGGCAGGTGCAATGTTTGGTTCATTCCCGGCCGGGGAAGGCTGGGGTCTGCCGACGGGCCGAATAGCGCCGCATGTTAAAATGCCCCTGAACCTCGCTGTCTGCGCGGTTTCCAATCCGATCAAGCCACGAACCCGAGTCGAAATTCATGCAAACCCAAACCGCATCCTCCGAAAAGCTCGCCGAAAAGCTGTTTCAGACCGCCAATAACACTTTGCTCGAGCCTTATTCGCTCGACGACGGCAAGCTGCAGCAGGTGTTCGGGCAGATCTTGTCGCACCGCGTCGATTACGCCGATCTGTATTTTCAGTACAGCCGCTCCGAAGGCTGGAGCCTGGAAGAAGGCATGGTCAAGGCCGGCAGTTTCAATATCGAGCAGGGCGTCGGCGTGCGCGCCCTGAGCGGCGAGAAAACGGCGTTCGCCTATTCCGATGACATCAGCATTCCGGCGCTGGAATCGGCGGCGCAGGCAACGCGAGCGATCGCAAGCCAGGGCGACGACAGCCGCGCGCGCATCGTCAGGCGCGGCAATGGTCTGGATCGCGCAAGCCTGTACGCGCCCGACGATCCGCTGGCGAGCCTGAGCGACGAGCGCAAGGTGGCGCTGCTCGAAAAACTCGAAGGCTACGCGCGCGCGATCGATCCGCGCATCACGCAGGTCATGGCCAGCCTCGGCGGCGAATATGAAGTCGTGTTGATCGCGCGCAGCGATGGCGTAATGGCCGCCGACGTGCGTCCGCTGGTGCGCCTGTCGCTACAGGTGATCGCCGAGCAGGGCGGGCGCCGCGAACAGGGCAGCGCCGGCGGCGGCGGGCGTTTTGATTACGCCTATTTCAGCGATGATGTGCTGCGCGAATATGCGGGGCGCGCCGTGCATCAGGCATTGACCAATCTCGATGCCAAACCTGCGCCGGCCGGCAATATGACAGTAGTACTAGGCGCGGGTTGGCCCGGCATTTTGCTGCACGAAGCGATCGGTCACGGTCTCGAAGGCGATTTCAACCGCAAGGGCAGCTCGGCGTTCGCCGGCCGCATCGGTGAGCGCGTCGCAGCGCCCGGCGTGACCGTGGTCGATGACGGCACCATCGCGCGCCGCCGCGGATCGCTGAATATCGACGACGAAGGCAATCCGACGCAGCGCACGGTGCTGATCGAAGACGGCATTCTCAAGGGCTATCTCCAGGACAGCCTCAACGCGCGGTTGATGGGCGTCGCGGTCACCGGCAACGGCCGCCGCGAATCGTTCGCGCACATTCCGATGCCGCGCATGACGAATACCTATATGTTGAACGGCGACAAGCATCCGGATGAGATCATCGCGTCGGTCAAACACGGTTTGTACGCAGTCAATTTCGGCGGCGGCCAGGTCGATATCACGAGCGGAAAATTCGTGTTCTCGGCGGCCGAGGCTTACATGATTGAAGACGGCAAGGTTACGCACCCGGTCAAAGGCGCGACCCTGATCGGCACCGGCCCCGACGTGCTGACGC
>JACDAM010000270.1 GCA_013695435.1 Burkholderiales bacterium
CAGGCCTCGCGGGCGCTACCCGCAAACGGGCGGGGTCGCCGCTAACGTGTCCGCGCCCGCCTGGTTGTGGCCGACACAACGGCGCGTCCTGCTTCGCGGCCTGCGCTCAAATTGATCCCGGCGCAGGACTGAATTATTTACGGACAAGCTCTTAACTCCAATCGTCGGCGCCATCGTGATGAATCGCATCGACGACATAATCCTGTTCTGGTTCGGCGACGATGTCGGCACGGCGCGCGAGCAGTGGTTTGCGAAGAGCGCTGCGTTCGATGCCGAAGTACGCAACCGCTTCCTTGCTGATTACAATGCCGCCATCCTGAATCAACTCGACAACTGGCGGAGATCGGCGCGAGGAAGCCTGGCGTTCGTTTTACTGACCGATCAGTTTCCGCGGAATATGTTTCGAGGCGAGAGAGCCGCGTTTGCCAGCGATCCTTTGGCGCTAACGGCGGCGATGGAAGCGGTCGGCAACCAGCTCGACCGCGAGTTGGCGCCTTTGCAGCGCGCGTTCCTCTATTTACCGTTCGAGCACAGCGAAAGCCTCGCGGATCAGGATCGCGCGGTCGAGCTATTCGAAACCATGCGAGCCGAATTTGGCATGGCGAGCATGATCGACTATGCGCACAGACACCGTAAAGTCATTGCGCGCTTCGGTCGTTTTCCGCATCGAAACAAAATCCTTGGCCGCGCTTCGACGCCGGATGAGGAAATGTTTTTGCGAGAGCCCGGATCGTCATTTTAGCGGCGTCCGTCCGATTCGCCGTACAGGAGAGTTATCCGCCAATCCGGTTGCGCATCATGCCGATCCCGGCAATCTCGGTCTCGAGCACGTCGCCTGGCTTCAGCCATTCCGGCGGCGTGCGGGCGAAGCCGACGCCTTGCGGCGTCCCTGTCGAAATGATGTCGCCGGCCTCCAGAGTCATCCCCAGCGAGAGTTCGGCGATCAGACGCGGGATTTTGAAATACATGTACCGCGTATTCGAATCCTGCTTGGTCTCGCCGTTTACGCGCGTCGTCACCCGCATGTTGGCTGGATCGATCTCGTCGGCGGTGACGAGGCACGGGCCCATCGGGCAACTGCCGTCGAGGCTTTTTCCCTTCAGCCATTGGCCACCGTGCCGCTTCTGCAAATCACGCGCCGAAACGTCGTTGACCACCGTGTAGCCAAACACATGCTTGAACGCATCGGCTTCGGAAATATTCTTGCCGGACTTGCCGATGACCACGCCGAGCTCGACTTCCCAGTCGATTTTTTTCGAGACCCCGGGATCGAACGGGACAGGATCGAATGGTCCGGTCACGGCTGTCACCGCCTTGCTGAAAAAAACCGGATGTTGCGGCAGCTCCTGCGCGGTTTGGCGAAAGCGCTCGCCCTCTTCGAAATGTTCGAGATAATTCCAGCCGACACAAAAAACATTTTTGCGCGGCCGTGGAATCGGCGCGAAGATCTGAATCTGGTCGAGTGCGAAATCGGCGTCGTCATTGCGCGCTGCGATCTCGCGCACCGCAGCCAACCCCGCTTCCGCGGATACGATCAGGGAAATCATGTCGGCTGCATCGAACGGCATGCGCACGCTGGCGCGTTCGGCGCCTGACGCCAGGTCAAGGACGCCGTCCTCGCGCAACAATCCCAATCTTGCCGCGCGGTTGCCTGCACGGCTGAAGGTGACGAATTTCACGAGTCGGTTTTCTCTTTAAGTGGATCGATGCAGCGGCTGGCGCAGGCGCGTCGCGAGGCGTTATTTCAGCAGTCGCTTGAAATGTTCGGTTGCCGAAACGAGATCGACGCTGATGCCGGGCTCCCATGCCGAATGCCCGGCATCGGGGACGATGATGTATTCGGCCTCCGGCCAGGCACGGGTCAGATCGAACGCCGAGACGATCGGACAAACCGCATCATAACGGCCTTGAACGATGGTCGCGGGAATGCCGCGCAGCTTGTCGACGTTTTGCAGCAAGGCATTGTCCGGCAGAAAAATGTCGTGACTGAAGTAGTGCGCCTCGATGCGAGATAACCCCAGCGCAACATTGTCGGAAGCGAAATAAGCGACCGTGTCGGCGCTTGGCAGCAAGGTCGAGCACGACCCTTCATAGACGCTCCAGCAACGCGCGGCCGGCATGTGAATCGCGGGATCGGGATCGATCAGGCGCCGATAATAGTTGCCGAGCAGATCGTTGCGCTCGGGTTCCGGCAGAAAACCTGAAAACGTATCCCACGCCTCCGGAAACAGATTCTTCAGCCCGTACAAAAACCAGTCGATCTCGCTTTTGCGGCACAGGAAAATGCCGCGCAACACGAAACCGGCGCAGCGTTGCGGATGAGTTTCGCCGTACGCCAGCGCCAGGGTACTGCCCCACGAGCCGCCAAACACCAGCCAGCGTTCTATATTCAGGTGGCGGCGCAGCTTCTCTATATCGGCGATCAAATGCGACGTCGTGTTGTTGCGCAATTCGCCGTGCGGTTGCGAGCGGCCGGCGCCGCGCTGATCGAAAATGACGATTCTGTAAAACGCCGGATCGAAAAAACGCCGGTGCGCGGCTGAACTGCCGGCACCCGGCCCACCGTGCAGGAAAACGGCCGCCATGCCTTGCGGGTTGCCGGATTCTTCCCAATACATGCTGTGCAGATCGTCGAGCTGCAGCATGCCGGAAGCGTTCGGCTGGATCGCCGGGAAAAGCTGGTCGCGGCTTTTGGACGAAAAGGCGGACGAGCTTGCGCATGAGATTGCCGACGAGGCAAGGGGCGCTGGGGTATTGGTCACTGTCATTAGCATCGAGGTGAGAATCGACGATGTCGGCACAAGCCGACTATCGACTATGGCGAGGCCGGAAAGCGTAAAATCGATGAAGCGAATCCAGCACGCATTTTACTGAACTGCAGCGCCCCGCGGTAGAGCGGCGGTGTTCCTGCTCGCGGACGACACCCTTCAATTAATTCCCAGATGAGCCTGATCGCACAAATCGCGATTTTCCTCGGCGCCGCGGTCGTGGTCGTGCCGCTCTTCAATCGGCTCGGTATGGGATCGGTGCTGGGCTATCTGGCCGCCGGCGTGCTGATCGGGCCCTGGGGTTTCGGCGCGATCAGCGAAGTCACGGCGATCTACCATTTTTCCGAGTTCGGCGTCGTGCTGCTGCTGTTCATTATCGGCCTCGAATTGCAGCCGTCGCGGCTCTGGGTGCTGCGCCGTTCCGTGTTCGGGCTGGGGACGGCGCAGGTGCTGGTGACCGGCGCCGCGCTTGCACTGGCCGTCTGGTCTCTGGGTATCGAGATCAAGGCCGCGGCGGTTGCCGGGCTCGGCTTGGCGTTGTCGTCGACCGCGTTCGTGCTGCAAATACTCGCCGAGAAAAACCAGTTGACCGCGCGCCACGGCCGCGATTCGTTCGCGATTCTGTTGTTTCAGGATCTCGCGGTCATTCCGATGCTGGCGTTGCTGCCGCTGCTCGGCGCCGGGCTCGGCGAAGCCGGATTGGCCGCCGAGGTAGCGTCGCCAAGCGCATGGCTAGGCGTCGGCAAAGCACTCGCGGCGATTGCCGTGATCATCGTTGGCGGCAGGCTGCTGCTGCGCCCGGTCTTCAAGGCGGTCGCGATGAGCCGCGGCCAGGACATTTTTACCGCCGCGGCGCTGCTCGTGGTCATTGCGACCGCGCTCTTGATGCAGGCGGTCGGGTTATCGATGGCGTTGGGCGCGTTTCTCGCCGGTATGCTGCTGGCCGATTCCGAATATCGGCACGAAATCGAAGCCAATACCGAGCCGTTTAAAGGGTTGCTGCTCGGCCTGTTTTTTATCGCGGTCGGCATGTCGGCGAATATCGGTTTGATCGGCGCGCAACCTTTGCAGGTGATCGGTCTCGCGATCGCGCTCATGAGCATCAAATTCGTCGTGCTGTTCGCGATCGGAAAATTCGGCGGCGCAAGCACCCGCAGCGCCAGCAATCTGGGCGTCGCACTCGCGCAGGGCGGCGAATTCGCTTTCGTGCTGTTCGGCGTCGCCGCCAGCTATCGGATCATGAGCCAGGATTTGAGCGAGCTCTTGGTCGTCGTCGTCACCTTGTCGATGGCCGCGACACCGATCCTGTTCGCGTTGAACGAACGAATTGTGCAACCCTTGTTTACCCGAAAACAAACCGGCGAGGAACAGTACGACCGCATCGATGAAGACGAAAACAAGGTCATCATCGCCGGTTTCGGCCGCTTCGGCCAGATCGTCGCGCGCGTGCTGCGTATCCATAAAATCGCCTTCACGGCGATGGAAATCAATCCGTCGCAGGTCGATTTCGTGCGCCGCTTCGGCAACAAAATCTACTATGGCGACGCCTCGCGGCTCGATCTCCTGCGCGCCGCGCATGCCGGCCAGGCCTCAATATTCGTGCTCGCCATCGACGACATCGAAGCCTCGCTGCGGACTGCCGAAACCGTGCGCCGGCATTTTCCGAAACTCGCTGTCTATGCGCGCGCCCGCAATCGTTATCACGCTTACAAGCTAATGGATCTGGGTGTGACCATCGTCAGCCGCGAAACCTTTCTCTCGAGCCTCGATCTTGCCCGCCAGGTGCTGCTTGGCCTCGGTGTCGGCGCAAACGAAGCGAGCCGCGGGGTCGCTACCTTCCGCGAGCACGATGAAGCGCTGCTTCTGCGCCAGCATGCGATTTACACGGATGAGGCGGCGCTGATCCAGTCGGCGAAGCAGGCCACGCAGGAGCTGGAAAGCCTGTTCGAGTCCGATGCGGCGCACAAGCCGGCTGTCGAAAAAACCGCTGCAGGCGGACTGGTCTAAGGACATTGCCGAGGCCGATATGGGTGAATTCCGCGCAGAAAACGATTCGATGGGCGTCATGCAGGTTCCCGTCTGGGCGCTGTGGGGCGCCAGCACCCAGCGCGCTATCGAAAACTTTGCAGTCAGCGGGCGCGCTGTGCCGCTCGAGCTGATCCACGCCTATGGCCTCTTGAAAGCTGCCTGCGCGAAGGCGAACCGGACGCTCGGCAAACTCGATGAAGCGCGAGCAAACGCGATCATCGATGGCGCAGGCGAAATCGCCCGCGGCGAACTCGACCGTCATTTCGTCATCGACGTGTTTCAAACCGGATCGGGCACCAGCACCAACACCAACGTCAACGAGGTCATCGCCAATCGCGCCAGCCAGAAAGCCGGCCTCGCCATCGGTTCGAAAACGCCTTTGCACCCGAACGATCACGTCAATCTCGGCCAATCGAGCAACGACACGTTTCCGGCCGCGCTGCACATCGCGGCAGCGCTGGCGTTGTCCACGCAGCTGGTTCCGGCACTGCAAAAATTGCGGCAAGAGCTGACCCGACTCGCGCGCGACACTGACGGCATCGTCAAGATCGGCCGCACGCATTATATGGATGCGACGCCGATCCGCGCGGGCCAGGTGTTTTCCGGATATGCCGCGCAGGCGGAAAACGCGATAGCGCGCGCCAATCGCGCGATCGATGTATTGCGCGAACTGCCGATCGGCGGCACCGCGGTCGGAACCGGGCTGAATACGCATGCCGAATTCGGCGCGAGCGTCTGCGAGGAACTGACGCGCGCAACGGCAGTCCACTTTTACGAGGCGCGCAATCACTTCGAAGCGCAGGCGGCGCGGGACGGTGTGGTCGAGGCTTCGGGCAGCCTGAAGACGATCGCCGTGAGCCTGTCGAAAATCGCCAACGACATCCGCGTCCTCGGCAGCGGGCCGCGCTGCGGCATCTTCGAGCTGAGTTTGCCGGCGACCCAGCCCGGCAGTTCGATCATGCCCGGCAAGGTCAATCCGGTCATGTGCGAATCGGTTATCCAGGTCGCGGCGCGTGTGATCGGCAATGACAGCGCAATAACCTATGGAGGCTTCGGCGGCGTCGGCTCGATACTCGAACTGAATGTCGCCATGCCGCTTTTGGCCGACGCGCTGCTCGAATCGATACGCCTGCTCGGCAACGTCTCCGTCCTCTTCGTCGACAAGCTGCTGGCCGGACTGCAGGTGAATCGGGAAAGATGCGAAGCGCTGATCGAGCAATCGCTGATGATGGTCACGAGCCTGGCGCCCGCGCTGGGCTACGAGCGCGCGGCGAGGCTTGCCCAGCAAGCGTTCGCGGAAGGCCGAACCATACGCGAGCTCGCACGCGAACAATGCCTGCTCGATGACGACACGCTCGATGCCTTGCTCGATCCGCGTGCTATGACAGAACCCGGCGGCGGTGACGATTCCACCGGCGATTCCACAGGCGTTTAGGAGCGGACCAGGAATGATCAAGAAAATCGCAGTCGTCACCGGCGCCAACCGTGGCATCGGTCTGGAGATTTGCCGTCAACTCGCCGGGAAAGGGCTGCACGTCCTGTTGACCAGCCGCGATCGCGCCAAAGGCGAAGCCGCTTGCGCCAGCCTCGGCGATCAAAACGTGCGCTTTGCCGAGCTCGATGTCGCCGATGCCGCAAGCATAGAGCGTTTTGCGGAATTCCTGAGCGACGAATACGGCGCAGCCGATGTGCTCGTCAACAACGCCGGCGTCATGCTCGATGCGAAAGGCGCGCGCGTGCTGACTTCGCCGGTCGATGTTTTCAAACGGACCATGGATGTCAATGTCTTTGGTCCCTTGCTGTTGTGCCAGGCGCTGGTTCCGCTGATGCGCAAACGCGATTACGGGCGCGTCGTCAATCTGTCGAGCGGCATGGGGCAACTCGCCGATATGCAGGATGGCACGCCGGCTTACCGCATGTCGAAAACTGCGCTGAACGCGCTGACGCGAATGCTGGCGGCCGCTTCGCGCGATGCCAATATTCTCGTCAACGCGATGTGTCCGGGCTGGATCAAGACTGATATGGGCGGGCCGGGCGCGACGCTTTCGGTCGCGGAAGGCGCCGATACCGCGGTCTGGCTCGCGACCTTGCCCGACGATGGTCCGCGCGGCGGACTGTTTCGCAGCCGCCAGCCGATTCCATGGTAGCAAATGCGCCGCACTGGCCGCCGCGCGAGTCGGCGCTCGGATCGCTGATGGTGTGCGTCGCTCAGCCCGGCGTATTGCGCTGGATCGGTGTACGGCCAGCGTATCGCGCACCCGTGCAGATCGTCGAACAGGCCGACGTCGAAGCCGAACGCGGCGTGATCGGTGATCGCAGCGCATTCAAAAGCGGCGGCAAGCGCCAGGTAACGCTGATCCAGTTCGAACATCTCGCCGTGATCGCAGCGCTTTGCGGGCGGCGTGACGCAGCGCCCGAGCTGTTGCGACGCAATTTTGTCGTATCCGGAATCAACCTGCTGGCGCTGAAGCGCGCTCGCTTCAGCGTCGGCGCTGCGTTGTTCGAAGGCAGCGGCTTGTGTCAGCCGTGTTCGCGCATGGAAGATACGTTGGGGCGCGGCGGCTATAACGCGATGCGCGGTCACGGCGGCATCACTGCCCGAGTGCTCGCTGGCGGCAAAATCAATCTGGGCGATCAGATTGTGATGATCGAACTTGGGCCGCGCTTGGCCGAGGACGAAGAATAATGGCGGGCGAACGAAAGCGGGTGGACGAAAGAGAGGCGGATCCGGTAGCCGGATCGGCGGAAACTCGCACCGAAGCCCGCTTGCCGTTCAGCGAGGCATCGGATTTTGCGCGCGGCATTGCAAACGAGAGCACGCGGGAAACAATCCGGCGCAAGCTGGCTGCGGTTAACCTCACGAGCAATGCATCCGCGCCATCGTCGCGATCGATACCGGCAGCCGTGCTGGTGCCGCTGGCCAATCGTGAGGACGGCGTGACGATATTACTGACGCAGCGCAGCCCCGACCTGATTGCGCATGCCGGGCAGATCAGCTTTCCTGGCGGCTGTGTCGAAGACGGCGATGAAGATAGAGTTGCCACGGCATTGCGAGAGGCGAACGAGGAAGTCGGCCTGGCGCGCGGTGCAATCGACGTGCTGGGAGCGTTGCCCGATTACGAGGTGCTGACGGGATTCGTCATCACGCCTGTCGTTGGCTGGATCGAGCCGCCGATCGCATTGCGCCTGCAAATTTGCGAAGTTGCCGAGGTATTCGAAGTGCCGCTGGCGTTTTTTCTCGACCCGGCAAATCATCGGCGGCTCAGCCATTCAATAAATGGCGCCAGCCGCGATTACTGGACGATGCCATTCGAGGGCCGCCATATCTGGGGCGCGACCGCCGCAATCCTGGTTTCGCTGTACGAGGTTTTGCGCAGTCCGGCGCCATGACGGAAATGTTCGCAATCGCCGGTTTTCTCGCAGCCGGCGGCTTCTGGCTTTCGGCAATGCGCGCACGTGAGATCGCGATCAATGCGGCGCGTCGCGCGTGCGAAGCAGATTGGGTGCAGTTTCTCGACGACACCGTCGCGCTGTCGCGGCTCTCGCTCAAGCGGCAAAGCGGCCGCAACTTGCGGTTTGCGCGAACCTATCGCTTCGAGTTCAGCGACACCGGGAATAATCGTTTGCACGGGTCGGTGCAGTTGCTGGGCGCGCGGCTTGTGACCGTCCATCTGGAACCGCATCGCCTGGACCCGGCTCAAGATCTGAGCGCGTTGGTTTGAGGGTGGTCCGGGAGTGAGAGTGCGCGGTGGCAGGTGGGCGGCGCAGCGGCATTGCGCGCGTCCCGGACGAAACCCTTTTGCATCAATTCAGCCAGGCTTTTCTCGTCACCGCCGAGTGCGACTGCCTTCGCGACAAGCGCTTCCACGGTTGCCGTGCCGTCGATGATGATGAGAATGGAGCGCAGGCGGGATGGCAGCTTATAGAAGCGCGAGTCAATCTCATCGACGCCTTTGGCGGTTTTGGTCAGAACAGTTTTGTTGTCCACCAGTCGGATGCCACGGCCAGCCAAGGTTGTGGCACTATTAAACTCTTTAAGAGTCGTTAAAACATATATGTCATACCCCGATGAAGATCAGGTTTCATTGCTGCGCAGCCAGATTGAAATGCTGATAGCCGAGCGCGAGAATTTGCTGCGTGTGGTTGGGGCGGCGGCTGCTTTTGTGGCCGAGCTGGATAGTAAAACGCTGCCTGAGGATACCTATGAAGCGGCAGAACTGCTTGCCGAGTCATTGAACGATTTGCCCGAAGACAGCCTGCGCGATGCATTGGAGCGGGTCAAGGCGACCATGAGCGCAGATCGTGATCTGAGCGCGCAACACGGTTAGTCTTGATTGACGCGGGCCCGATTCGCTTTTTGCGGAGTGCGTTTGATTCGCAAGCCGCGAGCGGGTCCAGTGTCTCCGGGCTTCGCCATCGAAGATGATTCGACAGCCGCGCTGCCGCGGGAAGGTCGCGTTTATGTTAAAGTGACGAACCAAAATCACCGCCGCAAGCGTTACAACAAGAACGCCCAATGCGCGGAAACGAACGCAGACTCGTAACGAGCGCGCTCGCACCAAGTCACTGTCAGGAGAATACATGAACATATTTGTCGGCAATCTCGCACCCGAGGTCGATGAAGCGGATCTCAAGCAATTGTTTGAAGGCTCGGGTCAGGTCAAATCGGTCCAGATCGTCAAGGACCTGTTCAGCGGTGTGTCGAAAGGATTCGGATTCGTCGAAATGCCCGGCAAAGCGCATTCGCTCGCGGCAATTTCCGGCTTGAATGGCAAGGAATTCAAGGGCCAGGCGCTGAAAGTCAATGAAGCGAGGCCCAAGACCAACGGCCGTGGCGGACGTCGCCGCTGATTTACTGCTTCTTCGTCCCGGTTCGCTTCAATCAGCCTTGCAATAGATACGCTTCTTAAGCGACAGGCACGATACGCGCACGCGGGTTCGTAAGCCGCACAGCGGTTGCGATGGAAGGAGCGGGCTTCATCTCAACCGTTGCAATGCCAGCATGACCGCTTCGCGTGTTTCGGCAATCTGCGCATTGACGCGTCCGGCTGCGGCTGCATCGTCTTCCAGCAGTTCCCAGTTCTCCTGCCAGATTTGCAACAATCTGTCGGCGGCCTTCGGCGCCGGTGCGGGAATCACCCTGCTCAGGTCGCGGATCAGCGCCACCCGTCCCCAGCCCGTGATCGGATTGCCCAGAGCCCGGTCTTTCTGGTAATGCGCGTAATCGGCGATCAACTGCAGTTCGCCGAGATTTTTCAGCACTTCGAAAGCGGCGATTCGTATGCTGTGGTTTTCCTCGACCACGGCGTCGCGCCAGGAGTTGTAAGCGAGGCCGGACAAGGCGACGACCAGACTGATGATCGCGACCGAATGCGCTTTGAGTTGATTAACTACGCTCGATTTCGGCATTTGTTTGCGCGGTGTATGCGTGGGCGCGTCATGTTCATTTCATTGATTTTCACTATAATGAGAGTGCCTTTGTCGAGCGCGCTTCTTTCCTGCTGGTCTGCCACGGGTTTGTACCGCGAACACAGTCCATTTCTTCCTCCTCTTTTTCCGATATTGTCTCCGGAGAGTCAGACGTTGTGAGCAGAGCTTTTGTAAAGGAAGACGACGTCAACCTGAGCGCGGAGGAGGGTTTTGAGCGGCCGCAAAGTCCGCATCCGAATTATGTCACGGCGCGAGGCCTCGCCAAACTGACGGAGCAGTACCAGGCGCTGCAGAGCAAGCGCAGCGAACTCGCGGCCGCCGATGATGCGCTGGCGCGGCAACAACTGGCCGGCGTCGAGCGCGATTTGCGCTACTTCCAGCGTCAGCTCGAATCGGCAATTCCGGTTGATCCAGCGGTTCAACCACGCGACGAGGTGCATTTTGGCGCAAGGGTTGAAGTGATCGACGAAGCAGGGCAGAGCCATCATTTCAGCCTGGTCGGCGAAGATGAAGCGGATGCTGGCAGTGGCTGCGTCAGCTGGATTTCGCCGCTCGCCAAAGCCCTCAACGGTTCAAGCGTGGGCGATACGGTGATATGGAAACGCCCGGCCGGCGATCTTGTTCTGGAAATTGTCTCCATCGAATATCCCGTGGATTGACCATGGCGCCGCGCCGTTCTCGCTGGATCAGCCAGCATTTCGTGAATTGCGCAGCCGTGCATATGCACCGCATTCAAATCGCTTGCTAGCGGAAGGGCGACATGGCTTTGCTATCCATACTTGCCGCGTTGTTGATTGAGCAGTGGCGGCCGTTGCCGCGCAGAAACAGCGTGGTCCGGATGTTCGAGGATTACGCCGCGAGGTTGAGCGCAGTTTTTAATGGCGGCGAGCGCTGGCATGGGATGGTTGCGTGGCTGCTTGCCGTGTTGCTGCCGGTGGTCATCGGTGGCGGCATTTATTATTTGCTCAATGAGGCGAGCCCGGCGCTCGCCTTGCTGTGGAACGTCCTCGTGCTCTATCTGACGATGGGCTTGCGCCAGTTCAGTCATGCGTTCACGGCGATCGTCGCAGCGCTGAGCCGCGGCGATCTCGATATTGCGCGTGAGCTTTTGCAAGAGTGGCGCGGCCTGCCGACCAATGAATTCAATCGCGTCGAAACCGCCAGAGTTTCCATCGAGCACGGGCTAATCTATTCGCACCGCTACGTGTTCGGCATCATTTTCTGGTTCATCGTGCTGCCGGGGCCGATCGGGGCGATTCTGTATCGCTGCGCCGCGTTGCTGAACGATCAATGGGCGAACCGCACTGAACCCGGCTCCAGTATATTCGGCGGCGAACGCGCGTTCGGGAATTTTGCTGCGCAGGCGTTTGAGATGGTCGATTGGCTGCCGGTGCGGCTGACCGCAATCAGCTTCGCGATCGTCGGCGATTTCGAGGACGCGATCTACTGCTGGCGCTCGCAGGCATTGTCGTGGGCCTATCCGCCGCATGGCATCGTGCTGTCGAGCGGCGCAGGCGCGCTCGGCGTGCGCCTTGGGGAGGCATTGCATGAGTACGGCAGCCTGGTCTACCGGCCCGAGATCGGCGTTGGCGATGAAGCCGACGTCGGTTACATGCAAAGCACGGTAGGGCTGATCTGGCGTGCGCTGGTGCTATGGCTGTTGCTTTTGTTTCTGGTTGCCATCGCCAATTGGGTCGGCGGCGCCTGAAGCGCCAGATTATTCGAACTTATAGAACTCGCGGTTCAGATAAGCCGCGATATGCGCCTCATCTTCCGGGAACAGGTTTGCGCCGAGGTTGGCGTTGCAGCTGCGGATTTGTGAGATCAGTTGCTCTGGCGTTTTAACCTTGCGCTCCGGGCGCGTAAACATCTTGCTGCCGTCGCCGCCGAACATCGCGACGTGACACGCTCCGCAGTTCTTCCCGGTGAACAGGTTTTTTCCCTTGTCCGCGTTGCTGCCGGCAAATGGCGCGGCAGGGAGCAGCGAGGGGAGCGATGCCAAAATCACCGTTACCACGATTGCGCTGATGGACTGGCGGCAGATGGATTTCATCTCAAAAGAAATAATGCGCGCCCTGCAGTCGTTGAATGCGCGACGCCGCGGGCGGGTGTGAATCGTAGAATGCCGAATGCAGCGGATCGGGCGTCAAGGTCGATGCATTGTCCTTGTACAAGGTGACAAGCGCGCGCATCAGGTCGGCGGCCGACGCATGTTGCGCAGCGTATTCGTCGGCCTCGAATTCGTGTTTGCGCGAGTAAAGCGCCATCAGCGGCTGCAGCAGGAACGTGAATACCGGCGCGACCATGACGAATAGCAGCAAAGCCATCGCGGTCGATGGTTCAGCTACGCCCAGGCCTTGATAGAACCACTCCTTGTCGATCAGAAAACCCAGCACCCACAGGAAGGCGAGGCTGACGGCGAACGTCCACGCCATGCGTTTGATCACATGGCGCAGCTTGAAATGGCCAAGCTCATGGGCCAGCACCGCCTCGATTTCGGCCGGCTGCAAGCGCGCCAGCAGCGTATCGAAGAACACGATACGCTTGGCCTTGCCGAATCCGGTGAAGTACGCGTTGCCATGATTGCTGCGCTTGGATCCATCCATCACGAACAGCCCCTGCGACGTGAAACCGCATTTTTGCAGCAACGCTTCGATGCGCGCTTTCAATGCCATATCCTGCATCGGTGAAAATTTGTTGAACAGCGGCGCGATGTAAGTTGGGTAGATCGCGAGTGCGAGCACATTGAAGGTCATCCACGCCAGCCACACGTAAAACCACCAGTTGTCGCCCATCCTCGCCATCAGCCACAGCACGAGCAGCAAAAGCGGCAAGCCGAAAACCGCGGCGAGCAAGGCCTGCTTCAGCAAATCGCCGAAGAAGAGCTTCAGCGTCATCTTGTTGAAGCCGAAACGCGCTTCGACGGCGAACGTGCGATAGAGGCTGACCGGGATTTCGATCAAAGTCATGAGCACGAACGCGCTGACGATAAGCGCCATGCCGTGGGCAAGGCCGCCGCCGTCGCCGAGAACGCCGCGCCAGAAGGTATCGAGGGCCTGCAAACCGCCCCCCAGCGTGAACAGCAGCAGGACGGCGAGCTCAACGCCGATGCCGGCCATGTTCAGGCGTGTTTTGGCGCTGCTGTAATCGGCGGCTTTCTGATGCGCGGCGAGGCTGATCTGCTCGCTGAAACCGGCCGGGACCGCGTTGCGGTGCGCCTGGATGTAGCGCACATGGCGCGACGCCAGCCATAACCGGGTGGCGGTTGCAAGCGCCAATGCGGCGAGGAAGACCAGCGTGAATGTTGCCATTTTTGTTAATCCATCACGAACAGTTTGAACAAGCGATTTTGGCCGTCAGCGTCCTCAATCAGACCGTTAAGCGCGTTCGGCCCGACACATTTCGCCGAACGCATTCGACAGACTGCCAGCTATGACAAAATAGCGGCTTTAGAATTCCTCTAAACGATTATGGCACAAGACAGCACGCATCTCATCTGGATCGATATGGAAATGAGCGGACTCAGCCCCGAGCGCGACACCATACTCGAGATCGCGCTGGTCGTGACCAACGCCCAGCTCGAGACGGTTGCCGAAGCGCCGGTACTGGTCGTCCACCAGGCCGTCGGGGTGCTGGACGCGATGGATGACTGGAACAAGTCGACCCATGCCAAATCCGGATTGATCGAAAAAGTCAGGGCATCGACCTTGACAGCGGCACAGGTCGAAACGCGGATGATCGAGTTTCTGGCGCAATATTCGCCGCCCAGAAGTTCGCCGATGTGCGGCAATTCGATCTGCCAGGATCGACGCTTTCTGGCGCGGCACATGCCCGCGCTCGAAGCTTTTTTTCATTACCGGAACCTGGACGTCAGCACTTTGAAGGAGCTCGTGAAACGCTGGCGTCCCGAACTCGTCCCGGGTTTCGCCAAGCACGGCAAACATGAAGCGCTGGCCGACATTCACGAATCGATCGCCGAACTCAAATATTATCGCGAACATTTCATACGCGGCTAAACGATTGCAAAACCGCTGTTACCGATGCCGTGACACCCGTCTCGCAGTATTCTCTCGGCGCGTCAGCGAGAGCCCGCCCCCTATCCGAAATCCAGAAACTTCGATATGCCCGAACCGCGATCGCATCGCGCTCTCTAACCATCTCTTCCCATAAGGTTGCGAGCCGCATGAACAATACTTCCAATCCCCATCGCCGTTCGGGGGTCGCGATGCTGGTTGTTGCCTGGCTGCTGCTATTCGGCGGCGGCTACTGGTTCTTCGAGAACTGGAGCGCGCGGCAATACAATCCGAACGCCGACCTCGCGCAGCAACAAGACGTTGCCGAAGTCGTGCTCGAACGCAACCGTCTTGGACATTACGTCGCAGACGGAGAAATCAACGGCCAGCCGGTGACCTTCCTGCTCGACACCGGCGCTTCGCAGATTGCCCTCTCGACCAGGCTGGCGCGCGAGCTTGGCCTCAAATTTCGCGGTGCGGTGACCGTGCAGACCGCCAATGGCTATGTCAGCGGTTTTCAGACCCGCCTCGAAAGCGTGCGCCTCGGCTCGATCGAACTGCACGGTGTCACCGCACTCGCAACCGACGGCATCGATTACGAGACAGTGCTGCTCGGCATGAGCTTTCTGAAACACGTCGAGTTCTCGCAGCGCGGCTCGCTCCTCACGCTGAAGCCGATCGCGGATCAGGGAAGCTTCGAATAAGCCGCCATCGCCCGCCATTTCCGCGCATGCGAATGCAGCGGCTTCGCGCGACCAGATAGCTGGACAATTCCTGACTCCCGTCCCCGGCTCAAGGCCTGCCGGGACAAGCTTCGCGGGAATGACGACGCTCCCTGTTTTACATCGCTGTCCGCGGTCGCGGCACGGATTGCACTGCTTGTCATCTCGCGTTGCGTCAATCAGCTACAATTCCGCGTTACGCACGCACTATGGAGCAAGCCTATGCAACGCAGCACTGCGCAAATCATCGAAGTCAAACCAAAAATTCCGGCCCGCCTCGCGCGTTTGGAAGAACTCGCGAACAATCTCTGGTACAGCTGGGATAAGCCGACGCGGACCCTGTTCGCGCGCTTACACCCCGGCCTGTGGGATTCCGTCGGCCACAACCCGAAAGCGTTCCTGAAACGCATAGACGAGCACCGCCTGAACGAGGCCGCCGATGATCCGGTTTTCCTCGGCAACTTCAATCGTGTGCTTTCCGAATACGACACATATCACAATGAACCTCTACGCCGCAACGGCTCCGAGTGGCTGCGGCAGAACGATACGATCGCTTATTTCTGCGCCGAATTCGGATTCCACGAAAGCTTCCCGATTTACTCGGGCGGCCTCGGCATTCTGGCTGGCGACCATTGCAAATCGGCGAGCGACATTCGCCTGCCGCTGGTCGGCGTCGGCCTTCTCTACCGGCAAGGCTACTTCCACCAGACCATCGATCACGAAGGCCGGCAACAGGCCGCGTATTCCGATTCGGATTTCGACGACTTGCCGATCACACCGGTCACGCGCGCCGACGGAGCCGATTTGCACGTGCGTGTCGAATTGCCCGGGCGTGACGTCGCGGTCAAGGTCTGGCGTGCGCGCGTCGGCCATATCAAGCTGTTTCTGCTCGATACCGATCTCGAAGAAAACTCGACGCACGATCGCGATATCGCGCATCGCTTGTACGGCGGCGACCGCTCGACGCGCATCGAGCAGGAAATCGTGCTCGGCATCGGCGGCGTGCGCGCGCTCAACGAAATGAATATCCTGCCGTCGGTCTGGCATATCAACGAAGGCCACGCCGCATTCATGCTCATCGAGCGCATGCGCAAGCTGGTGTCGCAGGGGCTCGATTTTCCGAGCGCGCTCGAGGCAGTCGCCGTCAACACGGTATTCACAACGCATACGCCGGTCGCGGCCGGCCATGATCATTTCGATCGGGCGATGATTTCGTCGTATTTCGAGCGCTACTGCGCCGACTTGAAGATCGGCAAAGACGAATTTTTCGAGCTCGGCCACGCGCCCGGCGACCCCGATTTCAACATGACCGCGCTGGCCATTCACGTATCGCGTTTTCATAATGGCGTCAGCCGCATTCACGGCGGCGTTTCCTCGCAGAATTGCAGCGGGCTGTGGCCGCAGATCGAGCCGCAGGAAAACCCGATCAACTACATCACCAACGGTGTGCACGTCCCGACTTTCCTGGCGCAGGAATGGGCGGATTTGTTCGAACGTTTTCTCGGCTTCGAATGGACGCACAAGATGAGCGATCGAGCGTTCTGGCAGCGCATCATCGAGATCCCCGATCATCTGTTCTGGAGTATGCGTCAGGCGCTGAAGTCGCAGATGTTGGATCTCGTGCGCCATCGCGTGGCCGAGCAGCACTATCGCAATCACGGCTCGGAAGCCCATCTGGAAAGGCTCCTGAAGTTCGCGGATCCGGTCAATCCGAGCGTGCTGGTGATCGGATTCGCGCGCCGCTTCGCGACGTACAAAAGGGCGACCTTGCTGTTCGATAATCTCGAATGGCTGCGTGAAATCATCGGCGATCCGAAGCGCCCGGTGCTGTTCATTTTCGCCGGCAAGGCGCACCCGGCCGACGAGCCCGGCCAGGCGTTGATCCGCCGCCTTACGCAAATTTCGCGCATGCCGGAGTTCGAAGGCCGGCTGCTGCTGCTCGAAGGTTACGACATGCGTCTGGCGAGGCGGCTGGTGTCGGGTGTCGATGTGTGGCTGAACAATCCGGTTTACCCGCTGGAAGCGTCGGGCACTTCGGGAATCAAGGCTGGCATCAACGGCGTGATCAATCTCAGCGTGCTGGATGGCTGGTGGGGCGAGGGCTACGATGGACTGAACGGCTGGGCGATCAAACCGGCGTCGCAAAAACTCGACGACAGCCGGCGCAACGCCGAAGAGGGCCAGACGCTGTACGAGATTCTGCAGGATCAGGTTCTGCCGCTCTACTACCAGTCGAATAACGTCGGCTATTCTCCTGGCTGGGTCGCCATGGCCAAGCATTCGATCGCGAGCCTGTTGCCGCGTTTTTCATCGGCGCGCATGGTCGCTGAATACCTGAGCAAATTCTATCTCCCCGCCACCCAGCAGGGCCGGCGCTACGCACACGGCGAGTTTGCAAACGCCAGATTGATCGCGGCGTGGAAGAGCCGCGTGCGCGCCGCTTGGCCCGGCGTCGTGCTGCGCGGACTGAATGTCGCGCCGCGCAGCATCGCTTTCGGCGAAAGTTTGCGCTTCGATGTGGCGATCAAGCTGAATGGCCTGAAATCCGAAGACGTCGTGATCGAAATGCTTGTGGCTCGCCAATCCAAGTTGGACAAGCTGAAAGAATCGACGCGTCATCGCTTCGAATCGACAGGCGTCAAAAACGAAGCCGGCGAGGATTTATTCGCACTCGAGTTGACGCCAAAATTGTGCGGCAAACTCGAATACCGGATCAGGGTTTATCCGCACCACGAACTGCTGACCCACCCGTTGGAGATGGGCATGATGTTGTGGTTGTAGGTCGGGGGACCAGGGGCGGGCCGGGGTCAAGGGAAAAGCGCGGCGGGACTCTGTTCCCTTGAAAATGGGAGAGGGATTCAAGCGCTCCCCGTCGCGGCTAATGCCCGATCAACGCGCGATAGACATCGACATATTCCCGCGCGGCTGCCTTCCAACTGAAGTCGCGGGCCATGCCGTTTCGCTGAATATCCCGCCATAGCGGCTTGTCGCGCCAGGCCGCTATGGCGCGCATCACCGCCGCAAGGAAAGCGGCGGCGGTCGCATCGACGAAGACAAAGCCAGTCGAGAGCCCGGCCGGATTATCGCGGTCGCTGGCTTTTGCGCCGTCGTAATCGACGACTGAATCGGCGAGCCCCCCGGTCGCGCGCACGACAGGCGGCGTGCCGTAGCGCTGGCTGTACATCTGGTTCAATCCAGACGGTTCGAAGCGCGACGGCATCAGAAACATATCGGCGCCGGCTTCGATCAGATGCGCGAGCGCTTCATCGAATTCGTGGCTGACCGCGATGCGGCCCGGGTGCAGTCTCGCCAGGTCGCCGAGGCTCTCCTGCAGGTCGGCATCACCGGTGCCGAGGATGGCGATTTGCGCAGGCGTTGCGGCAAGAGCGGCCGCAATCTCGAGCAGCAGATCGAAGCCTTTTTGATGCGTGATGCGGCTCACCATGCCAAACAGCGGAATGTCCACATCGGCCGCCAGTCCAAGCCGGTTTTGCAGCGCCAGTTTGTTGGCCGCTTTATCCTCCACGGTTTGCATGGTGTAGCGCCGCGCAATCAGAGTGTCCCGCGCCGGGTCCCACGTCTCGTCATCGATGCCGTTGAGGATTCCCGAGAGCGCCCCGGCGCGGCTCTTCAGCAGCCCCTGCATGCCGAAGCCGAGCGCTTCGGTCTGGATTTCCGCGGCGTAGGTCGGGCTCACCGTCGTAATGCCATCCGCGTAAAACAAGCCGGCCTTCAGGAACGACAGTTTGCCGTGAAACTCGAGTCCGTCGACGGCAAACGACGCGGCCGGCAAACCGAGTTCAGGGACAGTCGATGGCGGAAAAATTCCCTGGAATGCAAGGTTGTGAATGGTGAACAGCATTCGCGGCGCCGTCACGGCAGGGCTCGAATCGGAAGCGGCGGTGAATCGCAGATACGCCGGAATCAGCCCGCATTGCCAGTCGTTGCCGTGCACGATGTCCGGCTGCCACGACAGGGGGCTGTCTTCGCCCGCCAGCAGTGCGGCAACGCGCGACAAAAAACCAAAGCGCAGCGCATTATCGGGCCAGTCGGCGCCTTGCTCATCCTGATAAGGCCCGCCGCTCCTCTGAAACAAGGGTGGGCAGGCGATCAAGAGCAGCGGTATGTCACTGGGAAGTTTGGCGGAAAGCAGCGTCGCCGGCGGAAAATGCGGCAACACGATGGCCGCGAGCCTGCGCTTGTAGCGCAGCCTGGTCAGGACGCTGTCATAGCCGGGAACAAGGACGCGCACATCCACGCCAGCTTCACGTAATGCCGCTGGTAACGCGCAACTGACGTCGGCGAGGCCGCCGGTCTTTATCAGCGGCGCGACTTCCGAGGTGACGTAGAGAACGCGCGTCCGACTGGGCGCGATTTGTCTGTCGGCAGGCTTACTCGAGGCGGATTTCGCCATCGAAGCTGATATCGAGATCGATTTCGTCTATGCGCAACTGCATGCGAGCCGGAAACGAAGCGTTGCCGCCGATTTTCTTTTCGGCCAATGCGCGGACCACCGCCTGCTCGATTTCGTGCTGCGATTTTACGCCGACCATTTTCAGAAACTTGCGGATGCTGATATTGAAGGTGTCGTCATTCATGGCGCGCCTCGGTGGGGATGCTCGCGCCATTATCGGCGTATTCAGTTTGCGGCGTCCAGCCGCCAGCGTTTGCAGGCGTTGATCAAGCCATTGGTTGATGCATCGTGCGCCTTCACCGGTTGATCATCGACGAGTTCAGGCAGAATTTTGCTTGCCAGCTCTTTGCCGAGTTCGACGCCCCATTGATCGAACGAATTGACGTCCCAGATGACGCCTTGCACGAACACCTTGTGCTCGTATAGCGCGATCAGGCTGCCCAGCGTTTGCGGATCGAGCTTGCCCAGAAGAATCGAATTGCTCGGCTTGCCGCCGGGGAAGGCTTTATGTGGAGCCAGTTTGTCTATCGCTTCCTCATGCAAACCGCGCGATTTCATCTCGGCTCGCGCTTCGTCCTGCGTTTTGCCGCGCATGAGGGCTTCGCTTTGCGCAAAAAAATTCGCCAGCAGCATGCGGTGATGTTCGCCGAAAGGGTAGTTGGAGGTGACTGCGGCGATGAAATCTGCCGGTATCAGCCGGCTGCTCTGGTGCAGCAATTGATAGAACGCGTGCTGACCATTGGTCCCTGGTTCGCCCCAAACGACAGGCCCGGTCGCGTATTGCAAAGTCTCGCCGTTGCGCGCTACGCGTTTGCCGTTACTTTCCATATCGAGCTGCTGCAAAAAGGCCGGAAGCCGTCGCAGATTCTGTGCGTAAGGGAGGACGGCATGCGTTTCGGCACCGAAGAAATCGCTGTACCAGATTCCGAGCAACGCCAGAATGACCGGCATGTTGGCGGCAAGCGGCGCTTCCAGAAAGTGCTGGTCCATGCGGCGCGCGCCGGCAAGCAAAGCGCGGAAATTCGCCATGCCGATGGCAATGGCGATCGACAGCCCGACCGCCGACCACAAGGAATAGCGGCCACCGACCCAGTCCCAAAACTCGAATACATTTTCCGGCGCCATGCCGAACCTGGCAACTTCCGCACGATTGGTCGAGACGGCTACGAAGTGCTTCGCAATCGCACCCTCGCCGCCGGCTTTTTCCATCAGCCAGGTTCGCGCCGAGTGTGCGTTGGCGAGCGTTTCCTGGGTCGTGAATGTTTTCGACACAACAATGAAAAGCGTGGTTTCCGGACTGAGCTTAGTCAGCGTCTCGAACAGATGCGCGCCGTCGACATTGGAGACGAAATGCGAATTGAGATGCGACGCTGCATAGGGCTTCAATGCGGCGGTCACCATGGCCGGGCCGAGATCGGAACCGCCGATGCCGATGTTGACGATATCGGTGAACGCCTTGCCGGTATGCCCGCGCAGCTGGCCTCTGCGCACTGCCTCGCTGAATGCCTGCATCTGGTCGAGCACACGATGGATATCCGGAATCACATCCTTGCCGTCGACGGCAATGGTCTGATCGCGCGGCGCCCGCAGCGCGGTATGCAAAACGGCTCGCTGCTCCGTCAGGTTGAATTTTTTACCGCGGACCATCTGCCTCGCTGCTTTTTTCACGCCGCGTTGTTCGGCCAGCTGGATCAGCAGGGCCAAGGCTTCCGCATCGATCAGGTTCTTCGAGTAGTCGAGCAGGATGCCGTCGCAGCATAGCGAGAATTTATCGAAACGCAGCGGATCGCGTTCGAACATGCCGCGCAACGAAGCTTGCGCCAGATTGTCGTGACTGCTTTGCAGGGCCCGCCAGACGGGTAGTTCGTTCAACAAGGTCATCGAGGTGAAGAGGAGGAGTTGGCGCGAAGGGTGCGATCGGCAAAATAATAGCCGATAAAATCAAAAGCCCCGCGCGGGCGAGGCCTTAATTATCACAGACGCTGTGTGCTCATTTCCTTTTGCCGCCGCTTGAGGTATTGGCTTCCATAATCTCCGCGGCGTGGCGCCTGTTTTCGTTTGCCTGACGCCCGCCTTTCGCCAGCGTGTCATAGGCGGTGTTTGCAGCCGCGATCGCGGTGCGCATCGCCGCGCTTGCCAAATCCGAGCCGATCGGGTTCGAGGTCACGGTTTTATCGAGCAGAAAAACCAGACGACGATTGAACTCCGATACCTGTTGGCTAAAAACCTTGTTGAGTTCATTCTGCGTCTCGCTGGCAATCTGGTAAGCATTGCGCGAGTATTCGAGCGCCGTTTCGAACGCCGGGCGCACGATCGAGGTCTGAACTTCCGTCAGCTCTCTGGCGTCCGAGGCATCGGCCAAGGCCCTTGCAGTCTTCGCGTTGTCGCCGAGCGCGCGCTTCGCGGCATTCAGTTGCAGTTCCAGCATGCGCTGGCTTCCTTCAAGCGCGACATTGGCGAAACTCATCGCGGCTTCGAGATTCTGTTTGGAAAACGCTGCAAATTGTTCAGGAATCGCGTTCATGACATTTCTCCTTGGGGATAAGGAAATCAGGATCAAAAATCACGCCCCGCACTTCTGGTGCAGTGCACCAATATTGTAGCCAATCCTGTCACGGCTTTCAATAAGGCCGTTATCATGAGACCGTCCGATCATGGCTTTACCGAGCACTCTGTGTATCGCGTCACGGCGAAGCCTTTATTTCAAACGGAGACTGAATGTCCGAGGTGATCGAAGCGCTGCTGCGCGCGCTCAAGACGTTGCTGCATCCACGCATGCTGGCGCTGGTACTGTGGCCGATGATCGCAGCGCTATTGCTTTGGAGCAGTGTTGGTTGGTTCTTCTGGGATGACTGGGTTAGCTCGGCGAGCACACTGGTCGCCCGCACCGAGGTCGACGATTTCCTGATGCGCTGGGAGCTGAACGCGGTGGCCAGCACGCTTATCATTCTGCTGGTTCTCAGTCTTTTGATGCCGGTCGTGCTGGTCACGGCGCTGCTGATCGCGGCTTTGTTTGCCATGCCCCTGATGGTGCGGCACGTCGCAGCCAGGGACTTTCCGGGTCTGGAAGCGCGCGATGGCGCGAGTTTCGCAGGAAGCGTCTGGAACGCGATCGTTTCGGTCGTCGTATTCGGTGTGCTGTGGGTTGTCACTCTGCCGCTATGGCTGCTTGGTCCGCTTGCGGTCGTTATCCCGATCGCGTTGTCGGCATACCTGAATCAGCGGCTTTTTCGTTACGACGCGCTGGGCGAGCACGCGAGCAAGCAGGAATTCGAACAGGTGCTCGAACGCTCCGGCAACCGGCTTTATGTCCTCGGCGCCCTGGCTGGTCTGTTGCATTACGTGCCGTTATTGAATCTGTTTTCGCCGATCTATACCGGTCTTGCCTTCATTCATTTTTGCCTTGCTGAACTGCGGGA